>NZ_JBFOCK010000006.1:0-134658 GCF_040907765.1 Aeromonas sp. s9 | reverse complement strand
CACCCCGCGTCCGAATTGTATTGCCACCACAAAAAGCAGAGCAGTTGCTTCTTGCTGTCTTCGTTTCCACCGCAGGCGCTAGCGCTTGCCATGAATACAAATGGTTGGTTGCGGGGGCCGGATTTGAACCGACGACCTTCGGGTTATGAGCCCGACGAGCTACCGAGCTGCTCCACCCCGCGTCAGAGGTCGCCCATAATAGGCGCCAACGCTGAGATTGCAAGTAAATATCCTAAAAAAAGTTTATTCGGGGATTAAACCGTCACATACTGCGCTCTTTTGCAACAAATCGCAGTTTTTTCAGGCAGCTAGCGATCTCTCGCCCCTCAGGCCCCTCCCCGCGCTCCCCCCGACTTGCCCCTCTTTGCCATAAAAAAAGCCCGCACAACAAGGTGCGGGCGGGAGGATGCGCCGGGATCAGGCGAGCTGGTGCAACACGCTGGTCGCCGCAATCTGGGCGATGATGAGGCCGCACAGGGTCACGGAGACCACCACGGGGGCCGTCTCCTGCTGACGGTAGATGGGGCTGAACCAGAGCAGCAGGGCTGCGACCAGCAGGCCGGCCTGGGTCACTACCCCGGGGATCAGCGGGTCGAGCCCGGCGCTGCTCCCCTGCCAACCCACCAGCACCGCCAGCCAGATAAGACTCAGGATGGCGGAGACCAGCCCCGCCAGGGGCAGCAGCAGATTGAAGGCTTGCAGGCGGTGGCGGGCACGTAGCAGCATCAGGTGGGCAAAGGCCGACCCCAGCAGCACCATCTGCAGCAGGCCGCCGAGCCAGCCCTGGATCTGCATCAGACCCAGCCCGTAGAGGGCGAGCGGCATGGCGGGCAACCATAGCAGGGTGGCGGGGATGGCGCGCTTGCCCTCCAGGCGAGACTGGACCAGGGAGAGCACGATACCGAGCACCAGGGCGGCCCCCCCGCTCCAGATGAGCCAGCCCGCAACCTTGGCCTCCACCGCCAGCATCAGGGAGAGCCCGGTGATCACCCAGACCGAGAAGAGCTGGGTAGTGATCCGCGAGCGCTGGCCCGGGCAGAGATCCCCGCGCCACAGGACGAGCCCCACGGCGATCAGGGCTCCCAGGGCCATCAGACCGGTCAGGGGGAAGAGCCAAAAAGGAAGTTGGACGAACATAGGGTCTCCGGCAGCAGTCCGGGTGCGGGTGCACCCATCACAGGGTAAGGAAGGACAAGAGGCAGGGAGTATATCCAAACTCCCCCCGTCTTCCCAACGTCGCCGGTCAGCTTTGTCCCCGGGCAAGGGCGACCACCCGGGCAAACATCTGCTTGAGCACAGGGGGAATGTGCTCGCTGCCGAGGCGCTCCGCCTCCTCCACCACCGCCAGGGCCATGCCTGGCTTGCTGCGATGGTGGATCGCCTTGGCGATGACGCGCCCGGCGTTGAGGGTGGAGCGCCCCCCGACCCCCGCCTCACGCCGGAACACCCCCTCGAACCCGTTCTGGTAGAGGTAGTGCTCTATGTCTGCCGCCGGCAACTGGGTCAGCCGATCCCGCTCACGCTCCCCCTTGAGCAGGGAGCGGGCGGAGCTTGCATACTTGGCGCCCGCCTCGTCACCGTCGGTGAGCAGGTGCCACTCTATGCCAAAGTCCCGGGCCACCTTGATGAGGGGAGCCTGGCCGCACTGGGCGAACTCGATGATACGCACCCCCTCCGCCCGCAGGCTGTAGCCGCAGATCTGGGCCAGCTCCGAGAGCAGCCAGATCTCGGTCTCCCCTTCCACCAGCAGCCAGCAGCGGGCAAACATCGACATGGGCCTGTTGATGCGCACATGGAAGGCAATCTTGCGCAGATCGTCGCTGCTGTAGCGCTCCCCTCCCAACTGATGGCAAAGGATGTCCTGCTGGCGGCGCACCAGACGGCGCACCTGATTGAGGGGCAAGGAGGAGAGCAGGTCCCCCGAGTTGGTGGTGAGCAGCTTCTGGCCGGGCAACTGCTCCAGCAGACCCCAGGCCAGGGCCAGCATGGTGGGATGCAGGCGGCTCTCTGGGTCTTCCAGCATCAATATGGGTCTGGCCCCCTCCTCCAGCTCCCGGTTGCCTCGGGCGTGGAGCAGCATGGCCGCCATGCCCGCCATAGCCAGTTGCAGCGCCCGGTTGTCCGCATTGCGCAGCAGCACCTGCAGGTTGCCGGGATTGCGCAGGGTCATGGGGCGATTGACGATATCCCGCTGGCTGCGAGGCTTGTGCTTGATGGGAGCTAAAGCGCTGAAGTAGTGCTCCATCAACTGCTGCACCGCCTGCAGCGCCTCCTTGAGTTCAGGCTCGCCGATGCGCTGGGGCTCGTCGGTGAGCTTGCCGGCCAGCTCGTCCAGCCGCTGCTCGCACAGATCCCCCCAGGGCAGCCGCTCGATGCCCTCCCGGGCGGTACGGGCATCCCGCAGCCTGAACACCGGGTTCATGGTAATGAGCAGACGCACCAGCGCCTCGTTGTTGTCGATGGCCAGGCTCTTGCCGATGCCGTCGAGAAAGTCGTGGGTGGTGAGCACGCTGCCATCGTCCTGCAACTCGGCACTGGCACGATAATGCACCCGGTGGAACTTGTCCTTGTGGGGGATCCAGGCCGCCCCGAGGCGGGCCAGACGGCGGGAGTGCTGGCACATCTGGGGACGATACTCGCTGAAGGTGAGCACCAGTTGCAGCGTGCGCGAGGGTTCGAGCTCGGGATCTTCGGGCCGGTGAAAATCATCCTGACCAAATTGATAGGGCTCGGCATCCCCCAGCAGGCACCAGAGGGCCCGCAGCAGGCTGGATTTGCCCCAGGCGTTTTCGCCGATGAGCACAGTGGTGTTGTCCAGCCCGAGGGAGAGGCGATTTATTCCGCGAAAACCTTTGACTTCAATGCGTTCCAGAAACATGCGGCCATATCCAGTCCATCCTGATGGCGCAATAGTGGCAAAGTTGCCGGAAAAATCCTATCGGGTTAAGGCGTTTTCAGCGGGAACTGTGAGGAACGAGCGGTTCGGGCGGCGTCGGCTGGGTGGCGCGATAGAGGGGGGCATTCCAGTGGTTGAACCAGAGATGGCGAGTGCGGGTCTGACGTTTGCGATGATTCAATGGGCATTCCTTTCAATGGATAAGAGACAGAGGGTACACCTCTTTTGCCCAGAGTCTCAGGGTTATCTGTGACAGGAGAATGACAACTGGGCTCGCCACTGGCCCGGGCTCAGGCCGAACGCCTCCCGAAAGCGGTTGCCAAAATGGGCCTGGGAGGAGAAGCCGCACTGGGCGGCGATGCTGGCCAGAGGCTCGCTTCCCGCCAGCAACTGCTTGGCCCGCTTGAGCCGCAGCCCGAGCAGGTAGCGGTGGGGCGGACAGCCCAGGCTCTGCCCGAACATCCGGGCGAAGTGGTATTCGCTCAGACCCGCCTCCCGGGCGAGCTCTCCCAGAGTGACCGGCTCGGCCAGGTGAGCCTGCAGATACTCCTGCACCCGGCGCACCACGGCGGGGGCCAGGCCGCCGCGCACCTCCGGCAGCGCCGGGGCCTCGCGGGTGTGATGGCGATAGGCGTGCAGCATCAGCATCCAGGCACCGTGGGAGAGCGCCATGCGATCGATGCCGTGCTGCCAGTCCAGCTTCATCAATTGCCCCTGCACCAGGGCCGCCGCCTGGGGATCGTCGATGAAGGTCTTGTCTTCCAGTTGCAGATGACGCCCCTCCTTGTCACACGCCTGCTCGGCGATACGGGTGAAGTGGGCGGGGGTGAAGTAGAGGTGGAAGAAGCGAAACTCCTCGCGCACCAGCCACTCGGATCTGTGGTGATCCGGCATGATGCACACCTTGCCCGCACCGCCATGGCCACCGGGGCCGTCCAGCCGCTCAGTCTGCTCGCCCCCCTGCAGGTAGACGCTGATGGTGTGGTTGCCCGGCTTGTGGTAGCGGGTCTGATCGTAGCGGTTGCACCAGCTCGCCACCCCGAGCCCGGGCTCCAGCCAGCAGGAGTCCTCCAGTCTGGCACCGGTGCTCACCAGGGCATCAAAGACCCCCGCCTGTCTTGTCTGCTGCATGGCATGCTGCACGCTTGCGTCCCTCTCTGGCACTTGCCGCCCCTTTCCTGTCGCCATCTTATCGCGCCTCATGGTCAAAGGCTGCGCCTCCGTTGAAAAAACCGCAAGATGGTGCAAGCCGGCGCCCCGCCTCCCGGTTCATGCTGATCACATCATCTTCTCTTGATGGGATCACACCATGAATCTGATGCTCTATGTTTCCACCGTCCTCATCTGGGGCAGCACCTGGATTGCCATCGCCTGGCAGCTCGGCCCCATCCCCATCGAGGTCTCGGTGCTCTATCGTTTCGCCCTGGCGGCCCTGGCCCTGTTCGCCCTGCTCACGGTGAGCGGCAAGTTTCCGCGACTGCCCTGGGCGGGCCAGCGTTATGCTGCCCTGCTCGGCGCGTTGCTCTTTTCTACCAACTTCCTCTGTTTCTACCACGCCACCCTCTATATCCCGAGCGGCCTGTCGGCGGTGATTTTCGCCAGCGCCAGCATCTTCAACGGCCTCAATCTCTGGCTGTTCGAGGGTAAACGACCGGGCCTGCGCTGGCTGCAAGGATCGTTGCTGGGGCTGCTTGGCACCCTGCTGCTCTTCTGGCCGGTGCTGGCGGATGCGCAACTGGGTGCAAACGGCTGGAAGGGCTTGCTCTTTGCCTGCGCCGGCACCCTCTGCTTCTCCCTGGGCAACCTGGTCTCCGCCCGGGGACAGCGCCAGGGCTATCACGTATTGCAGATGGTACCCTGGGGCATGGTCTACGGCGTGGCGCTGCTGCTGGGCTGGGTCACGGTACTCGGTCAGTCACTCACCCTGCCCACCGACCCGCGCTACCTCGCCGCCATGGTCTATCTGGCCATCTTCGGCTCCGTCATCGCCTTCACCGCCTACCTCACCCTGGTGGGGCGCATCGGTGCCAGCAAGGCGGCCTACGCCACCGTGCTCTTCCCCCTGGTGGCCCTCACCCTCTCCACCTTCTATGAAGGCTTTGTCTGGCAGACGGTCTCCATCGTCGGCGTAGTGGTGAGTCTCATCGGCAACCTGGTGATCTTCGCGCCCCCCGTCAAGGCGTGGCGCTGGCCGCTATCAAGGGCCGCAAACGGTACTTGCCCCTGATGCCACCAGCCCCTAAGGTAACCGCGTCCAACACACGAGGAGGGAGGACGCATGTTACTGGAAGGGCTGGAGACACTCTGCCTGCTGGCAAGCGAGGGCACCATGGCCAAGGTTGCAAGCCGCCTCTATATCAGTCAGTCGGCGGTCAGCAAGCGCATCGCCCAGCTGGAGCAGCGCCTTGGCAAGAAGCTCATCGAGCCGGATGGCCGTCATATCCGCCTCACTCCCCAGGCCCGTGAGCTGCTCGCCCGGGTAGCCCCGAGCCTCGCCGAAATGAAGGGGGTGCTGGCGGACAGCCAGACCCTCACGGATCAGACCCCTCTGTCCATCGCCTGCTCCGAAACCCTGCTGGCGGGCTACCTCGCCCGCTTCATGCACGCCTACCTTGAACGGGATCCCCACATTGCCCTCTCTACCCACCACACCCCGGTCATTCTGGCCCGGGTGCGCGGCGGGGATGCCCTGCTCGGGATCTGCGCCGGCCGCCTGCCGCCTGGCCATGGGCTGTGTGCCGAACGGCTGCTGGAGGAGCCCTTCTATCTGGTGGGGGACGCTCTGGATGAGGCGGCACAGCCGGATCACCAGAGCGCCTTGCAAGAAACTGTGACCAGCAAGCAACTGGCTGAAGGCGACGTGAGTCAGGGGATGCAGGGCAAGGTGCGCAAGATCCTGACCATGGATCTGGAGAACCCCTCCAACCGCTATCTGCGCGAGCCCCTGGCCGCCCTCGGGCTTATCCCCGCCATGGAGCTCGATTCCTACCTGGCGCTGATCGAGCTGGCCAAGGCAGGCATTGGCCCCGTGCTCCTGCCCGCCGGCCTGCTGGCGCTGGTGGGTGAGCAGGGGACACAGGCACGCCCCCTGCCGGGACTGGGCCGCCCGCTCCACCTGGTCTATCGGCCAAACAGCCTCAAGCGCGATCGCATTGCCCGCCTGGTGCAGGCGCTGCAAGCCCATTTCCGGCAACTTTCGGCACTGGGCTGAAACGCAAGAGGGCCCGATCTGCGATCGGGCCCTCGTCATGGGGGGTACCGGCTCAGCCCAGCCAGGCAAAGAGCTCGGGGTACTGGCTCCACACCAGCTTGGCGGACATCACCAGGGAGACGGTCACCAGCAGCGGCTTGATGAGCTTCACCCCTTTCTTGAGCACCAGCTTGGAGCCCATGCGCGCCCCGATGAACTGCCCCAGCGCCATGCACAGCCCCACGCTCCACACCACCTTGCCCCCCAGGGTGAAGAAGAGCAGGGAAGCGATGTTGGAGGTGAAGTTGAGCAGCTTGGTGTGGGCGGTGGCCCGCGCCATGCCAAAACCCGCCAGGGCCACGAAACCGATGGCAAAAAACGACCCCGTGCCCGGCCCGAAGAAGCCGTCATAAAAGCCCACGCCCCCGCCCACCAGCAGGGCGAACGCCATGGGGGTGAGGCGGCGCTGGCTCTCCGCATCGCTCACCCTGGGGGAGAAGTAGAAATAGCAGGCAAACGCCATCAGCAGGAAGGGGAGCAGCCGCTCCAGGATGGCGGCATCGATGGTCTGCACCGCCAGGGTGCCGATGGCTGCCCCGATGAAGGTGCAGATGACAGCCGGCCAGATGATGGCCCACTCAAGGAGCCCCTTGCGGGCATAGAACCAGGTGGCGGAGAAAGAACCGAAACTGCTCTGCAACTTGTTGGTGCCAAGCACCAGGGCTGGCGGCATGCCGGTGGCCAGCAGGGCCGGCACCGTCAAGAGTCCCCCGCCCCCGGCGATGGCGTCGATAAAGCCGGCGATGAGGGCCACCCCGAACAGGGCAACCAGGGTGAGCAGTTCCAGTTCCATCCATAGACCTCGTGTGATTGGCGGCGCCCGGCATGGCCTGGAGCCTGAAGGAGTCAACAGGTCGCTATCCTAGCGAGGACAGGCTCATGAAGCCAACGAAACAATGGCAGCCAACTAATTCCTTATTTTCATCAATCAACGTGCGAGAGGGTCTGTGCTTTGATAACCGCCAGCCCCTCCAGCACGGGCGCTTCATCCGCGCCGGGAGCACGGCTTACCCGGCCAGCCATGTAGCGGCTGCTGAGAATTAATCCAGAGCGCGGCTCTGGGCTTTGATGGCCTCCAGCCCCTCCAGCAGGGGCGCTTCATCCTCGCCGGGTGCACGGCTTACCCGGCCAGCCATGTAGCGGCGGCTAAAGAGATTGAACCAGAGCTGCAGCGCCTGCCCCGCCCGTAGCTCCCCGGCCACTTCCAGCACGCAGGCGGCCACCTCGGCGGTGCACAGGTGCTCGTCGCTGTGGGCGACGCGCATACCGTAGGTAGAGAGCGCGTCCGGCTTGATGGCGAGCACAGGGAAGCCGTCCAGATAGGGACTCTTGTTGAACATCTTGCGCGCCTCGGGCCAGGTGCCGTCCAGCAGGATGAACAGCGGCTTCTTGCCGGGAGCCAGTACCACCTCGCCGGTCAGGCGGTCGGGCGCTTTTTCGCAGGCGGGAAAGACCACGTAGGGCTGCCAGGCGGGATCCGCCAGCAGGGCCAGCAGCTCGGGATGGGGTTCGGTACGCGACCAGAGAAAGGCCCAGGTAGAGTCCGGCAGCACGTCGGCGATGAGGCGCCCGGTGTTGGAGGGCTTCATGGGCTCGCTGTCATACATCATGAGGCAGAACCCGGCCTCGGCCTTGAGCGCCGGGCGCCAGTCGCAGGCACACCAGTCGTGGCGCAGCTGGCAGGCATCGCAGCGTGGCACGCTGCCGCCACGGGCAAGAAAGGGTCGGGTCGAGACGCTCTTGCGCCAGATGCGCAGGCGGTTGACGGCGTGATCGGGGATGGGCTTCATGGAACGCGGCTCTGACTGTGCCTGTGGCGGGACAAAAGGGGGCTGATTGTAACGGCGAGCCCTCCTGGCGGCAAGGCTTGCCAGGCGGCGCCCTGCCCCCTTCCCTCCCGCGTTCTGCCCGCCTCGCCCCCATGAAAAAAGGGGCCCTGAGACCCCTACTCACCATCCGTTGCAACCGGGTCTGGCGACGTCAGACCGCCTTTCGCAGGATCTGCTCCAGATAGTGCGCGAAGCTGTGGCCGTGGTGCTCCAGCAGTTTCGGGAACATGGAGATGGAGGTCATGCCCGGGAAGGTGTTGATCTCGTTGAGCAAAATCTCCCCCTCTTCGGTCAGGAAGAAGTCGATACGGGAGAGGTGAGTCAGTTTCAGCTGACGGAACGCCTTGAGCGCGTACTCGTGAATGGCGTCAGCCTGCGCCTGAGTCAGTCCCTCGGCCTTGAGCGCGGTCTCGGTGTGACTGGCGCTGCTGTACTTCTCTTCATAGGTGTAGAACTTGTCCTGGGGTACGCAGATCTCCCCCGGATAGGTGGCCACCAGCTCGTCACCATACTGGTAGACCGCCACTTCCAGCTCGCGGGGCTTGACCGCTTTTTCGATCAATACCTGCTCGGAGTAACCGAAGGCATCGGCAATGCCCTTCACCAGGTCTGCCTCGTTGCTGGCGGAGTAGCAACCCACGGAAGAGCCCTGGGAGGCCGCCTTGATGAAGACCTTGCCCCACTTGGCCAGCGCCGCTTTCGCCTCGATCAGGCTCGCCTCGCCTTGCTCGGTCAGGAACAGGTAGGGGGTATTGGGGATGCCGATGGCGGTGAGCCACAGCTTGGTGGTGATCTTGTTGAAGCACACCTTGCTCGCCTCGGCGTCACAACCCAGATAAGGCAGGCCGGCCAGCTCGAGGAAGGATTGCAGATCGCCGGTCTCACCGGGATAACCGTGGATGCAGGGCACCACGTAGTCCACCGGACGGGCCACGCTGTCGAACGAGAGCAACTTGTCCAGCCCCAGCTTGCACTCGCGACCGTCGGCGGAGAGCCAGCGGTCGGCAAACATCTCGACCCGGGTCACTTCGATACCGGGCAGGAGCCCGAGCTGTTTTTCGAGGAAATTGGCGCTGCGCAGCGAGACTTCGTGCTCGGAGCCGCCACCGCCGCACAGCAGCAAGACATGCATGTTCTTCATTAGATGTGATCCCTTGGGAGAAGCGGCTTCGTCATCACCATGTCAAACCCAACCGCATGAAAACCGGACGAAGCCAGAAACGAACATAAGTGCGGGCAGTGTAGCAAGGGAGGGGAAGCCTTGTCAGCCGATGGGGCGCACCTCCCCCTGCCCGGGCAGATAAAAGTCTCTTCCTGTGTCAGAAACAGGATGAAATGCGCTCAGCGGGGGGGATCGACCCGCCCGGCGCCATTGCCGTTGACCCGAAACCAGCCGGCAATGCTGTAGCGCTCCCGGCTTGCGGGCAGCACCTCGTGGGGAAACTCTTCAGACAGGAAGAGCACCAGCCGCCCGCCCCGGGGGGAGACATCCATCAGAAACTGCTCGCTGTCGTCATAGACCCGCAATATTCCCCCCGCCTCTGGCTGCCAGTCGTTGTTCAGGTAGAACACCGAGGTGAGCCGGCGGTTGGATCGCCCGGCGAAGGCGTCGCGATGGGTGGCGTAGAAGTCCCCCTGACGGTAGCGGGCAAAGTGGGCCTCGTAGTCGAATAGCCCCAGCATCAGGCTGCGATTGGCGGCCAGACGCAGGGACTCCATCCGGGCCAGATAGTCGGCCACCGGCGCGCCGAGGGAGGCGTCGAGCCAGTGGATCTGATCCCGACGGATATCGCGGTTGTCCTGATGCAGGGTCTCGCGCCCGATCCCCGCCGGTCGCCACTCGTCCGGCAGGCAGGCCTTGAGGGCATCCACCTCGGCGGCGGTTAAAAAATCATCCACTATCACCCAACCCCGGGTGTAGATGGCATCCATGACGGCTTGATAGTCCAAGATAGGCTCGCAGCGAGGGGAGAGAGTGCGCTTTGTAGCGACTTCGGACCATCGGCACAAACCGGATTGCTTCTCTTGAGAAGTCCCGCCATCAATAGGAGTCTGGGGGGCACAGACGCCCTCCCCCTTGCTCCCCGGCCCTCGGCCCGTTAACGTGCAAGGATTGTCCCCCGGGCGCCTTGTCGCCCCTCTTGCATCAGGAGAAACCATGCCCCTGCCCCTCATCCCCCTGCAACGACTCGATGGCACGGCCTGGTCCACCGCCGATCTGCAGGGCCGTGTCGTGCTGGTGGTCAACGTGGCAAGCCGCTGCGGTTTTACCCCCCAATACACCGGGCTTGAGGCCCTCTATCGCCAGTTCGGCCCCCAAGGCTTCGAGATCCTGGGCTTTCCCTGCGATCAGTTTGGCCATCAGGAGCCGGGCGATGCCGAGGAGATCGCCCGCTTCTGCTCTCTCGACTACCCGGTCAGCTTCCCCCTGATGGCCAAATGCGAGGTCAACGGCGCCGGGGCTCACCCCCTCTATCGCTGGCTCAAGGAGCAAAAGCCCGGACTCCTTGGCAGCGAGGCCATCAAGTGGAACTTCACCAAGTTCCTGATTGACCGAGAAGGCCGGGTGGTGGACCGCTTCGCCCCCCAGACCAGGCCGGAGGATCTGGTGCAGGCCATCGAGGGACTGCTCTGACGGGTGTGCGCCGCTCGCGACACGGCTGCTGCGCGTGCGCCTCGCATCTGCTATATTACGCGCCCACTGTTCTCTTGTGCGGTCGCTTTGCCGGGCTCAGGCCCAGCCTCGATGGCGACCCACCCTATTTTCCATGTCGTGACGGACCAAGGCTGCCGTCACCCGTTGAGCCCAAGGCTCGGAGTGTCCCTCGAACATGTCATTCAATGAACTGGGTCTGTCACCGCACATCCTGCGAGCCGTCAAGGAGCTGGGTTACGAACAACCCACCCCCATCCAGCAGCAAGCCATTCCCGCCATCCTGGCCGGGCAGGACGTGCTGGGCGGCGCCCAGACAGGCACGGGCAAGACGGCCGGTTTCACCCTGCCCATGCTTCATAGACTGCTGGCCAACCACGGCCGTGGCGGTCGTCGCCAGGTGCGAGCCCTGGTGCTGACCCCGACCCGGGAGCTGGCCGCCCAGGTGGGTGAGAGCATCATCAAATATGCCCACCACCTGCCGTTTCGTACCCTGATCGCCTATGGCGGCGTCAGCATCAAGCCAAACCTGGACGCCATCAAGCTCGGGGTCGACATCCTGGTCGCCACCCCGGGCCGCCTGCTGGATCTGCTGACCCAGGGCGCCCTGACCCTGAGCGCCCTCGAGGTACTGGTGCTGGATGAAGCGGACAGAATGCTCGACATGGGGTTCATCACCGACATTCGCCGGATCATGAAGGCCCTGCCGGAGGAGCGTCAGACCCTGCTGTTCTCTGCCACCTTCTCCAATGACATCAAGGCGCTGGCGGACGATCTGCTCAAGGATCCCACCCTCATCGAGGTGGATCCCAGCAACACCGCCGCCGAGCAGGTAAGCCAGCGCATCATCCAGGTCGATCGGGAGCGCCGCCGGGAGATGCTCTCCCACATGATTGGCCGTGGCAACTGGCAGCGGGTGCTGGTGTTCGTGCGCACCAAGCAGATTGCCGACAGGCTCGCCCAGCAAATGCAGAAAGATGGCCTGGATACGGTCGCCATCCACGGTGACAAGAGCCAGGGGGCCCGCAACCGGGCGCTGGCGGATTTTCGTGAAGGCAAGGTGCGGGTGCTGGTTGCCACCGACATCGCCGCTCGCGGCCTGGACATCGATCAACTGCCCCACGTGATCAACTTCGAGCTGCCCCAGATGGCGGAGGATTACATCCACCGCATTGGCCGCACCGGCCGCGCCGGCCGTGGCGGCGAGGCCATCTCCCTGGTGAGCCAGGACGAGCTGGGTCAGCTCAAGGAGATCGAGGCGCTGATCGGCCAATCCCTGACCGTGGAGATCCTGGAAGGATACGAGCCGAGCGGCAAGCCGAGCCGCCAGACCCTGCCGGGCAGCAAGCCGGTGCAAAACCCGCCCCGCGCCCGTGGCCATGCCAACGCCAAGGGCAAGCCCGCCGCCGGGAAAGGCAAAGGGGATGGCGCCAAGAAGCCGGCCCAGCCTGCGCAAAACAAGTCCCGCAAGCGGGAAGTGGTGGGCGAGGACATCGGTTTCGCCCCTATGCGCCGTCTGCCCAAGGCCCAGCGGGGCGACTATCAGGACAACTCCAGCGAGGAGTGAGGGGGCGCAAGCCAAACCTCCTGAACAACAAAAAACCGCCCTCGGGCGGTTTTTTTATGCTCTGGCGCCCTTAACCGGCGGCCAAGGCCATGTGCAGCAGCGGATAGGGCTTGCCCTGGCCATCCAGGGGGGAGCTCCCCGTCACCTCGAAGCCCATCCGTCGGTAAAACCCACAGGCCCCTTCGTTTTGCTCGTTCACATCCACCCGGCGCGCCCCGAGATTGGCGATGGCATGGGCCACCAGTTGGCGACCCACCCCCTGCCCCATCCCGGCGGGGTCGACGAACAGCATCTCGATATTGCCCTCGGCCACCCCGATAAAACCGACGATCTCGCCATTGTCTACTCTGGCACAGTTCAGCGTCACGGCATCAAAATAGTGCTCCAGGATCAAGGGCCTCAGGGCCGCTATGTCGGCTTCTTGCAGGAAGTGGTGGCTGGCGCGCACCGATGCCTCCCAGATGGTGATAAGGGTTGGGTGATCGCACTTTTGTGCGGCGTCAATTTTCATCGCTACCTCAATATGTTGCGGATAACAGCCCACGCCTTTGATGATGCAGCAGTCCATGGGACTTATTGCGGCGCCTTAATAACAAACCCTTTCTCGATGCCGGCCTTGAAACCGAGTCCCTCATAGAGGCGATGAGCGGCCTCCCGCCCCTCCCCTGAGAGCAGCATCACCTTGTAGCAATCCAGCTCCCAGGCCAGCGCCAGGGTATGCTCCAGCAACTGATGGCTGAGCCCCTGGCGGCGAAACGCGGCACCCGTGATCACATGCTCTATGATGCCGAAGGGTCGGCCGCCGTTGGTGAGGGTCGGGATCACCCCGAGCTGGCAGCTGGAGGTCAGCTGCCCCTCCACCAGGGCCACCATGATGCGGGTATGGGACAGATCAAGCATCGCCGCCAATCCCTCGCGGGCCCCTTGCTCGTCGAGCACGGGGTCCTGAGGCCTGAGTTCCTGATAAAGGGCCAGCAGCCCGGCCAAGTCCTGCGCCTCACACTCTCTTATCACCACTGTCGTCATCATGCTGATCTCCCTTGGCATCGATATCAGGCGGGTCTTGGGGCAAACATGATGATGGCCATGCCGATCAGGGCCACCCCGGCCCCCACCAGATCCCACAGGCTGGGTTTGATGCCATCCACGGCCCAGAGCCAGAGAATGGCCACGAAGATGTAGACGCCGCCATAGGCGGCATAGACGCGGCCAGCGGCGGTCGGGTGCAATGAGAGCAGCCAGGCGAACAGGGCCAGGCTCAGGGCCGCGGGCAGCAGCAGCCAGACGCTCTTGCCCTGGGTCAGCCAGAGATAAGGGAGATAACAGCCCAGGATCTCGGCAACCGCAGTCACCAGAAACAGGGCCAGGGTCTTGAGTTCAACCATGAATACTCGGGATCCTTGCAGGCAGAATGGACTTCTTGTGGCAAATCATACTGTTATATCCAGCCACTGCAATCGGCTTTCGAGGTGCACGGTTCAGGGCACGGGAGGCAGATGGCGGAGCGCGAACAGGATCGAGGAACATCATGCGCTTGGCATGGCGTGCGGTAGGTATAGAGGGTATGCAAACAGGGGGTAGAAAGCCGACAGGGAACGGGCTGCGCTGTGCTTAAAAACAGTCAGGCCCGCCGAAGCGGGCCTGACGACAGGATTAGCGGGTCTTGACCGCCTGCAGCAGCACGGAGACATCCGGCCCGAAGCGGCGGGCTCGGATGGCCTCCTGGATATCCTGCTCGTCGTAGCGACTGGCGGGGTAGACCACCACGCAGGCGGTGTCACCGGGGGCGAGGAAGTGGGTCTCGCCAAAGGGGGTATAGCGGGTGGCACCAATGCTGATGAGTGCATGGGCCGGGCGCCCCGCCTGGGTCAGCAGCCCCTGGATATGCTCGGCCGGGCCTTCGTCCTGCTGATGGTTGAACTTGTCGATGGCCCACGCCAGCAACTGACCGTGGAAATAACTGTAATCCACCGCCGCGCTGTCGATCCCGTAGGGGTGCAGCTCGCCGCCGCGCTCCAGGTAGCAGGCGATGCGGTAGTCATCGAGCTCGCATCCTGCGGCAAAGTGGGTCAGGGGCAGCAGGTTCGCAGCCAGCCCCTTGCTCTCTTCACCCCAGTTCTTCTTCTCGCTGATCTTGTTGGCATTGGGGCGACGGATGGAGCAGTCGTTGTAGGCGCCAAACGCCTTGGGATGGATGGCCACCACCTGCTCCCCCGTGTACTCCAGCTCGCACCACAGTGCCACCTCGGGTTCAATCTGCACCTTTTCGTCCCCGCTCACCGCCGCCTCCGGCAGGAAGATGGCCTCGCCGCTCAGGGGAAAGACCCCGAGCTGGCCGGGATGGTTCGGCACATAGAAGGGGAACAGCGCCTTGGGGGCGACCTTGTCGTCAACCTTGACGGCGACGAAATCCGCCGCCTCCCCTGCCTGCTCCAGGTGACCGGCGAAGTTGCCCGCCACGCCCAGTCCGATAAAGGGGGTCTGTGAGGTGATCTGCATCTGTGGCTCCACTGGCGCGGCCGGGGCCGCCGCCTCGTTGTCGTTGTTCAGGGCGGCAATACCGCCAAAGAGGGAGCTTATTAGAGCACAGCCCCCGGACGGCGCCCAGCCACCGGGCCACAAGCTGTGCACCAGGGCGGATTTTCCCTCACCATCTGGTCATAAAGTCTGCAGTCAATGCGAAGCTGTGATCCCGATGCTTGGGAGAGCCCGGCACTTTTGCTAGGCTGCCCTATTCATTTGCCGTTCGGGAGCCGTCGCAAGGCCATGACCACCCACTTTCAGGGGCGCTTCGAGGTGGAGTTCAAATACCGCCTGACGGACAGCGCCGCCTTTGTGCATACCCTCACGGCCCTCGGCCCCGAGGTGATGGTGGCGGACAATCATGAGCAGGACTGCTACTTCGACACGGCAGATGGCGCCCTGGCCCGGGAGGAGAAGAGCCTGATCATCCGCACCATGGCCCCCAGCGGCATCCGGCTCTGGATAGTCAAAGGGCCCGGACCCGATCGCTGCGAGGCGGTCAACATCACCGATGCGGACAAGGCGACCAGCATGGTGCGCACCCTGGGCTACCAGCCGGTACTGACCATCGACAAGCGGCGCAGCATCTATTTTCTGGGGGCCTTCCACGTCACGGTGGATCACCTGGCAGGTGTCGGTGATTTTGCCGAGCTCGCCATCATGACTGACGACGAGGCCGCCCTGCCCGCCTACCGCGCGCAGTTGCTGGCGCTCGCTAGCCGGCTGGGACTGGCGCCCGAGATGCGGGAAACCCGCTCCTATCGCACCCTGTGCGAGCAGCGAGCCCCCCTTTGACAAGCGGCAACAAGAGGAATCTGCCCATGATCGACAAACTCGCCTGGTTGACCTTCAAGGAGGGACAGCTGCTGTGCGCCCGCTCCCACGGCAAGGACATCTACTACATTCCGGGGGGCAAGCGCGAGCCGGGCGAGAGCGACGAGGCGGCCCTCGTTCGTGAAATCGAGGAAGAGCTCGCGGTCACCCTGAAACCCGACACCCTCGCGTTCTCCTGCGAGTTCAGCGCCCAGGCGGACGGCAAGCCGCAAGGGGTGAATGTCAATCTGCGTTGCTACACGGGGGACGCCGACGGCACGCCCGTCGCCTCGGCGGAGATCGCCGAGCTGCGCTGGCTGGACAGCCGCCACCTGGCCGAAGTCTCCCCCGTCTCCCGCCTGCTGTTCCAGTGGCTGGCAGCGCAGGGACTGATCCATTAAGAGACGGCGCACCTGACCGGATGATGATGGCACCGGCAGGAGAGTCCGCGCCCGAGACGTTAATCCCCCACGTGGGCCAAGAGAGAAGATGAGGACATTCAATGGAGATCCTTGAGGTCGAGAGCACCAGAGGCATCAAACCGGCGCTGATCGCCCTGCTGCAAGATTGCGTGGCCAGCGGTGCCTCGGTGGGCTTTCTGCCTCCCCTGCAGGAAGAACAGGGGCTGGCGTACTGGCAAGGCATCGAGGGGGAGCTGGCGGATGGAGTGCGCAAGCTCTGGGTGGCGTTTGATCAGCACCATCTGGTGGGCGCCCTGCAGCTCTCCCTGTGCACCAAGGCCAACGGGGGCCACAGGGCCGAAGTGGAAAAGCTGATGGTCCACAGCCAGGCCCGTGGCAAGGGGGTGGGCCGCGCCCTGATGAACGCCATGGAGCAAGGGGCCCGGGACGCCAGGCGTACCTTGCTGGTGCTGGATACCCGGGTCGGCGACGTGGCCTCCAGCCTCTATCGCCAGCTCGGCTATCAGGAGGCCGGCCAGATCCCGGACTTCGCCCGCAATGGGGACGGCACCCTCGCCGCCACCCAGTTCTTCTACAAGCAGCTCTGAGGCAGACGGCCTGGCAAGACCGGACAGCGTGCCGGTCTTGCCCCCTCCAAGGGCTCGGCGTACATAGGTTTTTGGTTCAATCAGACTCATCGGCAAGGAGCCATCATGATATTGGAAGTCGCCCATCTGCAGATCATTCCCGGCAATGCCACTGACTTCGAGCAGGCCTTCGCCCGGGCCCAGCACATCATCAGCGCCATGCCCGGCTACCTGGGCCACCAGTTGCAGCGTGCCCTGGACGATCCCCATCACTATCTGCTGCTGGTGCAGTGGGAACGGCTGGAAGATCACACCCGGGGGTTCAGGGGCTCCCCCCGGTACCAGGAGTGGAAGGCCCTGCTGCACCACTTCTACGACCCCTTCCCCAGGGTCGAACATTTTCAGGATGCAACACCGATCAGCGCCGCAAGCTGAACCTTGATCAGACAGTCCCGTCACGGACTGATCAATGGCGTCAGGCCAGTCGCTCGGCCCTGTGGGCAATCTGCGGCTCGGCAAAGGCGCTCTGGGCCGCGATGAGCTGCAGCTCGTAGGCATTCGCCTCCCAGGTCTGTCGCAGCACCGCATCCACCGCGGCGTTGGTGCGCTCGAAGGCGCTCACCCCATCATATCCCGCCTGCAGGTTGGCCAGCATCAGGGCACTGATGAGATCCCCCACGCCCACCGGTTGGCGCGCGAAATCGTAAAGGGGACGGGCGATCAGATAGTCTCCCTCGGGGGTGGCAAGCAGCATCTCGAAGCGGCCGGGGACGCTGGCGGCGCGACCCAGGTGCTTGACCAGCACCATCTTCACCCCCTTCTCCAGCAACTGGTGTGCGGCGACCCGGGTCTGGGCCAGGGTTGTCAGATGGACATCGCACAGGGTCTCCAGCTCCAGCAGATTGGGGGCCATGATGTCCGCCACCGGCAGGGCCTGCTCGGTGAGAAAGCGGGTGACGCCCGGGGCGACGATACACCCCTTCTCCGGATGCCCCATCACGGGATCGCAGAAATAGAGGGCCGCCGGATTGGCTCGTTTCACCGCCGCCACCACCGCCAGGATCTCGTCCCCCTGCTCCGCCGAGCCCAGATAGCCGCTCAGCACCGCATCGCAGCGCGCCAGCACCTCGATATTGCAAAGCCCCTGGCACAGGGCGGCAATGTGGCCCACCGGCATTGCCATTCCCTGCCAACCCGCCTCGTACTGGGTGTGGTTGGAGAACTGCACCGTATTGATGGGCCACACCTCCATGCCGAGACGGCGCATGGGGAACACGGCTGCGCTGTTGCCGGCACAGCCAAACACCACGTGGGACTGGATAGAGAGAATGCGTTTCATCGACACCACCGCACAAGAAACCTGAGGAAAAGAGGCAATATATCGGATGAAGAGACGGCTCTTCCAGCAATTAACGCCATGACTCCCTATTTATGCTTCAGCAGGCTTAACCTGCCGCATATTTGACCGCCGCTACCCTGTTTCTGCACAACCCTGGAGCCATCTCCCCCGCTGCTGCGGGGTGATAAATGTACCTGGATGCCTCTTGTCTGATGGCATATGAGGTGATTTTTCAACCAACCACAAACAATCGGGATCAAGGATGAGGTCCGATGGAAAGGCACCAGTCGGCAGTCGGCAGTCGGCAGTCGGCAGTCGGCAGTCGCAAAATAAGGCAACAAGGGCAAGGTCAAGGAGACGTCGGAAGATCACAGGACAAAGGCGGCCTACCCTTGCCTGACACCGTGGCAACGACAAGCCATACGCAGTGGCGACAGCAAGTCACGTCACCAGTGCCGTGACTACAGCGAGTCGCCAGCAGTCGTCAGAGGGAGCGCAGTGCCCTTGGGCGTCTCAATCCCGGGCGAAGTGGTAGACCCAGCCTTCGTCCGGTGCCATCTCGTCCGGCAGGTCCACCAGGGCAGGCAGCGAGGTGACGGCCCCTTCGGCCGCATATTGCAGGGCCATCAGGGCGCAGAGCGCGGCATCATAGGGATCCGTTCCAGGGATGAGGGACACCGGCAGGTGGGGTTGCAGCTCGGGCCGCACCGCAGAGGCTTTGCCCCCCATTTTGGCCAGGGCGGGATAGACCTCCAGCACCGCGCGCCCGGCAGCCCTCGCCTGTTTTGGCACCAGTTGCAGATCCCCGAGGCGCGGCAGCATGGAGAGGGCCAGGGTGGCGTTGTTGCCGAGCCTGTCGAAGGTGGCGGAGAGGGGCTTCTTGCCATAGTGCTGATGGAGCCAGCGCTCGCAATCCCGGTAGGCGTAAGGGTTGTCAATCTCCCGCTGAGGCACGGGAAAGCCGCTCCCCCGCCCCGCCAGCAGATCGGCGAGGGCGCGGGGAAAGGCCAGGGGCGCATCGATGCCGAGAGCAAGTCGCGGGCAGGCCAGCACCTGCATCAGCGCCACCTCGTCTTGCAGGGCCGGGCGCAGCAGGGCATCCAGATCCGGCGCGACCCGGGAGCTCAGCCGAAACAGGGGGGAGATCCCGAGCCAGTGCAGACGCGACTCCCGGGCCTGCCAACCCACCACCGCCACCGCCTGGGCATTGCCCTGCCAGCCCCTCACGTCCCAGCCGATGCCGATGGCGTCCATGTGTTCCGTTGTCATGCCCCTGTTACCTCTGTGCAGCCTTGATGGAGCACAGGGTAATGGCTGCCCCTCCTAAAGCAAAGGCAAGTTGGTCCCTAGAAGGATTTCTTGAAGTTGATCAGGGGCAGAATGGGGAAGATGCCGTTCTCGGCGTAGTTGGCCAGACCAATCTGCAAGCCGTCCAGGTGCTTGGTGGCATTGACGAATCCCAGCTGGAAGGTGGTGCGTTCGGCATAGTTGACGAAGCCGACGTTGGCCAGGGCATTGCCCTGGGCGATGTTGACCGCCCCCCAGTTGAGCCCCTTCACATTGTTGGTCAGGTTGACGAAGCCCAGATTGAGGCCGGTATCCTGCCCTTCGTGCCAGTTGACGGCGTTGATGGCGACCCCGCCAAACTGGTGGCGCACCCGGCTCGCGCCAAAGAACACACCAAGCTGCAGGCCGGTGAACTGATCCACGTCGGAGAGGGCGAACACCGGCAGATCGATCCCCTTCACCTGGCCGGTGCGGCCGTAGAGGAAGGAAGCCCGTGCCCCTTCCACCTGATTGGACGAGGGCAGGTTGACACCGGGCAGGGAGATCTGGACCGGCGTGCTGGCCTGGGCGACACCGGCGAGGGTCAGGGCACCACAGCCGAGCAGCAGGGCGAACGGTTTCATCGGGGATTCCTTGTGAAGAGGGTGTGGCTCAAGGGTACCAGCGCAGGCCCCGGGGAACGAGACCCCGCCCCCTGCCCTGCGTCACCTCTCGTCTGAACCCGGGGATGGCTCTCTCGGCGGATTGGAAAATTCAAACAGAAACTAACATTTATGCCATTTATACCAAAGGTGGATTGGTTGCAGAATGCTCAAACGTGTGTTTGAACAGAGCAAACAACACGTAACACAGGGATGACGTGCTGTACCCGCAAGAAGGGTCGATTGACCCGCAAAAACAGTGTTCTGCCGAACCGGAGACCCATGATGAATATGGACGTGATCAAGAGCTTTACCGAGCAGATGCAAGGCTTTGCCGCTCCCCTCCCCCGCTACAACCAGCTGCTGGCCAGCAACATCGAACAGCTGACCCGGTTGCAACTGGCGTCCGCCAATGCCTACGCCGAACTGGGGCTCAACCAGTTGTAGGCCGTCGGCAAGGTGCAGGATGCCCAGAGCCTGGCGGCCCTCGGCACCGTGCAGCTGGAGAGCGCCAGCCAGCTCTCCCGCCAGATGCTGGATGACATCCAGAAGCTCAACGCCCTCGGCCAGCAGTTCAAGGAAGAGCTGGATGCCCTGACCGCAGATGGCATCAAGAAGAGCACGGGCAAGGCCTGATAACCCCTGGCTGCCCGTCTTGCGGGCAGCCACATCTCCCTACGACTCGACAGAACGGGCAAGTGCCCGCCTCGGGCGTGGGTGAAGGAGAACACATGAGCCAATCATCTTACGGCCCGCTGTTCGAGGCCCTGGCCCACTACAACGACAAGCTGCTGGCCATGGCCAGAGCCCAGACCGAGCGCACGGCCCAGGCCCTGCTGCAGACCAGTCTGGACGATCTGGGCCAGGTGCTGGAGCAGGGCAGCCAGCAGCCCTGGCAGCTGATCCAGTCCCAGATGAACTGGTGGCAGGATCAGCTCAAGCTGATGCAGCACACCCTGCTCAAGAGTGCAGGCCAGCCGAGCGAGCCGGTGATCACCCCGGATCGCAGCGATCGCCGCTTCAAGGCCGAGGCCTGGAGCGAGCAACCCCTCTATGACTACCTCAAGCAATCCTATCTGCTGACCGCAAGACACCTGCTGGCGGCGGTGGATGCCCTGGAGGGCGTGCCCGAGAAGAGCCGGGAGCGACTGCGCTTTTTCACCCGCCAGTACGTCAACGCCATGGCTCCCAGCAACTTCCTGGCCACCAACCCGGAGCTGCTCAAGCTCACCCTGGAGTCCGACGGCCAGAATCTGGTGCGCGGCCTTGCGCTCCTGGCCGAAGATCTGGAGCGCAGCGCCGATCACCTCAACATCCGCCTGACCGACGAGTCCGCCTTCGAGCTCGGCCGGGATCTGGCGACCACCCCGGGCCGGGTAGTGCTGCGCACCGAGCTCTTTGAGCTCATCCAGTACAGCCCGACCACGGCGACGGTGGGCAAGACCCCGGTGCTGGTCGTGCCCCCCTTCATCAACAAGTACTACATCATGGACATGCGCCCCCAGAACTCCCTGGTGGCCTGGCTGGTCGCCCAGGGGCAGACGGTCTTCATGATCTCCTGGCGCAACCCGGGGCCGGCCCAGGCCGACATCGATCTCGACGACTACGTGGTGGACGGGGTCATCGCCGCCCTGGACGCCGTGGAGGCGGCCACCGGCGAGCGGGAGGTGTACGGCATCGGCTACTGCATCGGTGGCACTGCATTGTCACTCGCCATGGGCTGGCTGGCGGCGCGGCGCCAGAAGCAGCGGGTGCGCAGCGCCACCCTGTTCACCACCCTGCTGGACTTCTCCCAGCCCGGGGAGCTTGGCATCTTCATCCACGAGCCCATCATCGCGGCGCTGGAAGCCCAGAACGAGGCCAGGGGCATCATGGACGGGCGCCAGCTGGCGGTCTCCTTCAGTCTGCTGCGGGAGAACAGCCTCTACTGGAACTACTACATTGACAGCTACCTCAAGGGCCAGAGCCCGGTGGCGTTCGATCTGCTGCACTGGAACAGCGACAGCACCAACGTGGCGGGCAAGACCCACAACAGCCTGCTGCGCCGACTCTACCTGGAAAACCAGCTGGTGAAGGGGGAACTTCGGATCCGCCACACCCGCATCGATCTCGCCAAGGTGAAGACCCCGGTGCTGCTGGTGTCCGCCGTGGACGATCACATCGCCCTCTGGCAGGGGACCTGGCAGGGCATGGCGCTGTTCGGGGGCGAGCGGCGCTTCATTCTGGCCGAATCCGGGCACATCGCCGGCATCATCAATCCGCCGGATGCCAACAAATACGGCTTCTGGCAGAGCGAGGCCGAGGCGGACAGCCCGACGCAGTGGCTGGCGGGGGCGACCCACCAGAGCGGCTCCTGGTGGCCCGAGATGATGCGCTTTATCAAAGACCGTGACGAGGCAGAGCCCGTCCCCGCCCGGCAGCCTGTCGAGGGGCTGGAGGCAGCCCCCGGCAGCTACGTCAAGGTACGGCTCAATCCGGTGTTTGCCGGCGTCAGGAAGCAAGAAGAGGAACCCGCATGAGTACACAACCCCTTGCCGTGGGCCAGAAAGCCAGCCTGACCAAGCGCTTCGGCCCGGCCGAGGTGGCGGCCTTCGCCGGCCTCTCGGAGGATTTCAATCCCCTGCACCTGGACCCGGACTTCGCCGCCACGACGGTGTTCGAGCGCCCCATCGTCCACGGCATGTTGCTGGCGAGCCTCTTCTCCGGGCTGCTCGGTCAGCAGTTGCCAGGCAAGGGGAGCATCTACCTGGGCCAGAGCCTCGGCTTCAAACTGCCGGTGTTCGTGGGGGACGAGGTGACGGCGGAGGTGGAGGTGATTGCCCTTCGAAGCGACAAGCCCATCGCCACCCTGGCCACCCGCATCTTCACCCAGGGCGGCGCCCTCGCCGTGACGGGGGAAGCGGTGGTGAAACTCCCTTGAGCGCCAGTGGCCCCCAGAGACACAACCAGCCCGGTCGGGCTGGTTTTTTTGCCTGTGCTCGCCCCTTTTTCGGGGCAATTCGGCCCGGGCCCTTTCCCTGCCCCGCCTAACTGCCTAGAATGACCCCCCGCTGTTTCAGCCATTCATCCAGCTAGAGGATTTCCCATGGAGACGTTTCTGCTCGAAGGTCACCCCTTCGTTGCCTTGTGTGACCTGATCAAGCATCAGGGTTGGGCCGATTGTGGCGGTGCCGCCAAGGCGCTGGTCGCCGAGGGCCTGGTGGAAGTGGACGGTCAGGTCGAGACCCGCAAACGCTGCAAGATAGTCGCCGAGCAGGTGGTCAACTTCAACGGCATGAAGGTGGTCGTGAAAGAAGGCGTCAGCCCCGAGATCCTCTGATCCCGGCTTGAACAAGGGCGCCAAGCGCCCTCTGGCCTTCAGCTGGCCTTGATGGAGAGGGTCAGCACGAAGCGGGCCATGGCCTCGTCGCCGTTGCGCGACGGGCAGGTGGCCACCACCTGGATGGGGCGGTTGATGCGCTGACCGCTCGCCAGGGACTCGTCGATCATGGCGTCGATAAGCTCCCCCGCCGCGCAATCAAACTGCACGTCCCCCTCCGGGCGCTTCAAAAACTCCCCCTGCACATCCTTGAAGGCGAAATGCACCTTCTTGCGCCGCGCCCGCCCCTTCTCCATGACCAGGAGCCCTCCCACCAGGTCGGCACCGGTGGCGAGCGCCCCGAAATACATGCTGCCCAGGTGGTTGCGGGTGCGCCAGCCCAGCGGAATGCGGATGCGCAGCGCCCTGGCGTCCATCTGCTCGATGACGGGGGCACAGAAACCAATGACGGGAATGTAGCGCCAGGCGAACAGACGCAGGGCGAGGTTGCCTTTGAGGCGTTGCAGGTCCATTGCAAACTGATCCGATGAGTGAATGTGACGCAAATGTTGCCAGCCTGCTTCCCGATAGACAAGCCTCCCGTGCCATCCCTGTGAGCGGCCCCCCAAAGGGTATTTGCAAAATTCATGCAATGGCTGGGTTCTATTTACCTGGCAAATGATAAAACCGGCCTTTCCTGATCCCGGGTCGCCTCTCTTTTCCCCTTTTTCCGATTTTTATCAAGGTCCCGCCCCGGATGACGGGACCATGACAGCCATATCCGAATGAAACACAACGAGAAATACTCCCCGTCAGGGGGCTAGCCCAGGATCCCGCCCCCGCCACTGGGATTATTCGCAGTAACCAAACCCCCTCTCCCTCGCTAGGCTGTTGCTGGCCCGGAAGTAGCCACTCGGCACCGGGTCAACCCGTCTACCAATCTCACCATAAGGATAGAGAGATGAGTCACGTGCAACAGTTGTTCAACGGGGGCGAGAGCGCCGGTACTTTCCAGCTCAACTTCAACAACAACCGTGCCTACGAGCTGTTTGGCCGGGAGTACCTCAAGTGCTATGCCAACCTCAGCGCCAAGGGGAAGATGAGCAAGCCCCTGCCCACCGGGCCGCTGAGCTACACCGTCGACTTCGCCATGGATTGCGGCTGCAGTTCGGTGCTGTTTGACTTCAACCTCGCCTACAAGAAGACCTTCGGCAACCAGTTGCAGGCCCCCCTGTGGCGCGAGTCGGACTACGAGGCCGAGCTGGTGCTCTGCCAGCTGGTGCGCGAGGCACCGGCCAACCGCCTGAGCAACCATGATCAGTTCGCCGAGGCCGAGGCCTTCTTCAACGACGTCAATCTGCCCGATACCGTCCGGGCGGTGGGCAATGATCCCTATGCCGACAAGGACGGCCTGGTGGAGTTCATCGTGGCCAACGAGCTGCTGGACGATCCCGCCGTCATGGCCAAGCTGGCGGAGCAGAAGGCCTACCTCATCGCCATCACCTCCGTGGTCACCGCCTACATCAACCGTTACGCCGAAGCCTATGGCGAGCAGTACAAGACGGACGCGGATCTCTGGGCCAGGGCCCTCTCCAAGATCCCCCTGATGGGGCCGAGCAAGATCGATCAGCAGAGCTACAGCCGCCACATCAAGGGGCTCAGCATCGCCACCGACTTCATCAACTTCATCATGGACGTGGTGGTGAGCCAGGGCACCACGGCGCTGGCCAGCTTCAACAAGTTCCTGCAAAAGCAGGGGGATGCCATCCGCTTCGGGGTGGAGAACAACAAGGACTTCTACAAGACCATCACGGTGGGGGTCACGGTGGAAGTGTTCAAGGTGGGCAACGAGCTGGTCTATGTGCCGAAGATCAAGCAGTACCGCGTCAACTTCGACCGCCAGAACAGCAAGTTCACCTCCGCCTGTGCCAGCGCCGAGTTCGTCGACATCTACTTCAACTACCTCTATGCCGCCAACGTGTTCGACTACGAGGCCCTCAAGGACCCCGAGATCAAGCGCGACTTCGACAGCTTCATCCAGAAGCAGCGCAAGGCACAAATTGAAGAAGCGGATACCTTCTTCAACGATGACTTCCCGCCCCTGGAGCCCAAGCTGGTCAGCCGCAGCAAGGTCACGGTGTAACCCCGCCAGTCAAAAAAACAGCCGGCAGATGCCGGCTGTTTTTTTAGGTGGGCCTCAGGCCCGTTTCTCTTCAAGCCAGGCCCCCTGGCTCTGCATCTCGAACAGCTGGGCATAATGCCCCCCCAGCGCCATCAGCTCGCCGTGGGTGCCGCGCTCGCTCACCCACCCGCGGGAGAGCAGCAGGATTTCATCGGCATCCACAATGGTGGAGAGACGGTGGGCGATGGCGATGGTGGTGCGGCCACGGCGCGCCGCCGAGAGCGCCTGGGAGAGGGCGAGCTCGGTCTGGGAGTCCACGCTCGCGGTCGCCTCGTCCAGGATGAGGATGCGCGGATCCCCCACCAGGGCGCGGGCAAAGGAGAGCAGCTGGCGCTGGCCGGCGGAGAGGTTCTTGCCCCCCTCCTCCATCAGTGTGGCCAGGCCATCGGGCAGGCGGCGCACGAAATCGGCCAGCTGCACCTCCTCCAGGGCCTGCCAGAGCCGGCCATCCTCGATGCCGTCACGCCCAAGGCGCAGGTTCTCGGCCAGGGTGCCGACGAAGATGAAAGGATCCTGCTGCACCAGGCCGATGCTGCGGCGCACCGCCGAGAGGGCCAGGCCGTTCATGGGGTGATCATCGAAGTGGATGCTCCCCCGATCCAGGGGGTAGAAGCCCTTCAGCAGGCTGATGATGGTGGACTTGCCGCTGCCGGTGTGGCCCACCAGCGCCAGCATCTGGCCCGGCCGGGTGGCAAAGCTCACATCTTGCAGTACCTGCTGCTCCCCGTCGTAGGAGAAGCCCACCCCGTCGAAGCGTACCCGTCCCTCCAGGGGGCGCACCTCCCCGTCGGTGCTCTCGCGGGTTTCATCGAGCAGGGCGAATACCCGCTCCCCCGCCACCATGGCCTGCTGCAACTGGTTGAGCTGGTTGGTCATCTCGATGAGGGGCTCGATCATCCGCCCCAGATAGCTGATGAAGGCGTAAAGCACCCCCACCTGGATGGCCCCCGCCGTGCTCAGCCCCTCGTGGGCAAACAGGGCCAGCAGACCGATGAGCACCATCATGTAGAAGAGATCGATGAGGGGGCGCAGCAGGATGCCGTTGATCTTGAGGCTCTTGATCCGCGCCTGCCAGTGCTGCTGGTTCACCCCGGCAAAGGCATTGGCGAAGTGGCGCTCCTGCACCATGGCCTGGATCACCGGCATCCCCTGCAACGACTCGTTGAGACGGCTGTTGATGTCGGAGAGCAAGGATCGGGTCGCCCGCACCACGGGCACGCTCAGTTTCTGGTAGAGCCACATCACGGCCCCCACCGCCGGCAGCAGGGTGGCGCACACCAGCATCAGGCGCAAGTCCAGCAGCGCCATGGAGAGCAGGATGCCGCACAGGAGCACCACTTTTTGCACCAGGAGCCCTATCACCTGGACATAGAGGTTCATGATCGCCTCGGTGTCGTTGGTGATGCGGGAGATGAGGGAGCCCGAGCGGTGCTTGTCGAAATAGCGGGCAGGCAGGCGGATGGCGGTGGCGAACACCTGCTCACGCAGGCGCTGCACCACCGCCTGGGCGATGCGGTTGAAGCGCAGGGATTGCAGATAGAAGCCGGCCGCCGACAACACCTGCAACCCCAGATAACCGGCGGCAAGGGCGGCGATGATGCCCCACTCCAGCCGGCGCGGCGCCAGGTAGTCATCGATGAAGAGCTTGATGAGCAAGGGGCCCGCCACCTCGGCGCCGGTGGCGAGCAGCAGGCAGATGCCCGCCTGCACCAGCCAGCGGGGGTAGCTGGCGCAGTAGGCGAGCAGCCGTTTGATGGTTGGATTCACAGACTTGCCTCCAGCGCAAGGTTCCACGGGAATTGACTCTCTTTGCTCCCCTCTCCGATCGCGGGAGCCGGGCGGGGGGTGAAGGAAACCAGGGGTCTTGTCATCCTGTTCACAGGCTCTCCTCCACGTCCTGCTCCAGGCGCTGGTAGCGGACCATGTCCGCGTACCAGCCGTTCCTGGCCATCAGGGCCTCGTGACGGCCCCGCTCGCTGATCGCTCCCTGCTCCAGCACCAGGATCTCGTCCGCCTGCTCCACCGCCGTCATGCGGTGGCTCACCAGCACCAGGGTGCGTTTGTGGACCTTGAGGGCCAGCAGGATCTGCTGCTCGGTGTGGGCATCCACCGCCGAGAGGGCGTCATCCAGCACCAGGATAGGGGCATCCAGCAGCAGGGCGCGGGCGATGGCCAGACGCTGCTTCTGACCGCCGGAGAGGGTCACCCCCTTCTCCCCCACCTCGGTTTCATACCCTTTGGGGAAGCGACTGATGTCGTCGTGCACGCAGGCGATGCGCGCCACCCGCTCAATCTCCTCCCGACTCGCCTCGGGGCGGCCCAGGGCGATGTTGGCCGCGATGGTGGTGGAGAACAGAAACGGCTCCTGGGGCACATAGGCAAACTGGCTGCGCAGCTCACCCAGCGACAGTTGCGAGATGGGCACCTCCCCCATGCGGATCTCCCCGGCCGTGGGGTTGGCCAGGCGCATCAGCAGCTTGAGCAGGGAGCTCTTGCCTGCCCCGGTGCGTCCCACTATCCCCAGCATGGCGCCAGCCTGCAGGGTGACATCCACCCCCTGCAACAGGGTGCGCTGCTCCAGCCGGTAGCCCAGTCCCTGCACCCGCAAGGGAAAGGCCGAGGCCAGCGCCACGGGATGGACCGGCTCCTCGATGTCGCTGCGCTCCCCCAGCAGGCTTTCGATGCGCGAGTAGGCGGCGCTGCCCCGCTCGATGATGTTGAACAGCCAGGCGATGGCGAACATGGGCCAAATGAGCTGGCCGAGGTACATGGTGAAGCTGGTGAGCTCCCCCAGAGTCAGCTTGTCTTGCAGCACCAGGGCGCTGCCCCCTGCGACCGCCAGAAAATAGGAGCAGCCGATGCACAGGTAAATCACGGGGTCGAACTTGGCGTCGATGCGGGCCACCGCCATGTTGCGCTCCCCCGCCTGACGAGTCAGCTCGGCAAAGCCCTCGTCCTCCAGGGATTCGACCGTGTAGGATTTGAGCACCCGTACCCCGGATAGGGCCTCCTGGGTCTTGTTGTTGAGGCGGGAGAAGGCCCCCTGAGCCGCCTTGAACTCCTTGTAGATCTGGGTCCCGAAGCGGTTCATGAAGAAGGCCATCACCGGCAGGGGCAGCAGGGAGAGCAGGGTCAGCTGCCAGGAGTACTGGCTGCACATGATGGAGAGCACCAGGATGCCGACGATGAAGGAGTCCACCAGGGTCAGCACCCCTTCCCCTGCGGTCATCTCCACCGCCTGGATGTCGTTGGTGGCGTGGGCCATCAGATCACCGGTACGGTGGCGCTGGTAGAAATCCGGGCTCATGCGGGTGAAGTGGCTGAACAGCCGGTTGCGCAGCACGTAGGCAAGCCGGTAGGAGGCACCGAACAGCATGACCCGCCACACGTAGCGCAGCAGGTAGATAAGCAGTCCCAGGCCAAAAAGCCCCGCCAGATAGCCGGTCAGGGTGCCGCTGTCCAAGTCACCCTTGGCGATGCCATCCACCACCCAGCCCACCACCTTGGGGGGGATCACGGTCAACAGGGCCACCAGCATCAGCAGGGAGATGGCCACCAGATAACGCCGCCACTGATCCTTGAAAAACCAGCCAAGCCGCAAAAATACGCTCACAGAGAAGTCCTTGGTCGCGGCGCGCTGCCGCGTGATCGTGAAGAGAAGCTCAATACAATCGCCCCCTGGCGGGGGCGAACGAGTGGGTCATCATAGCCTGAAGCGGGTGACTTGAGAACGATTGCTATCTTGCCCTCCCTCAGAGCCGCTTGTCGGGGGGCGAAAACGGGAAGGCGACCGACTCCTGCTGCTCCCCGGTGAGCAGGAAGTGGGAGACCTCCTCCCGGGTCTGGGTAAAGACCTGCTGCAACTGGTTGAGCTCCCCCTCGCTCAGCTCCTCCTGCAGCCGCAGCCGCCACTCCAGTTCCCCGGCCAGCAGTTGCAGGCGGGAAGCGGAGATGTTGGCCGACACCCCCTTCAGGGTATGCAGCAAGCGGCACGCCACTTCGGGCTGCTGGCGACGCAGGGCGGTGCGGATGTCCCACAGATCGTCCTTGTGCTCGGAGAGGAACAGCTTGAAGAGGATCTGCAGCGCCTCCCTGTCATGCTCCAGCCGGCGCAGGGCATCCTCCAGATCCAGCACGCCCATGAGGGCCGGCGGCTTGACCTCGATGGGCACCTTGGGCTCCCCGCCGCTGCTCTTCACCCATTGCAGCAGGTTGTTGTAGAGATCGAGCTTGCTCACCGGCTTGGTGACATAGCCGTTCATGCCGACGCCAAGGCAGCGCTCCCTGTCCCCCGGCATGGCGCTGGCGGTGAGGGCGATGATGGGCACATCGTGCTTGTCCACCATCTTGCGGATCTGGCGGGTGGCATCCAGCCCGTCCAGCACCGGCATCTGCAGATCCATCAGGATGACGTCGAACGGCTGCTCCGCCACCTGCTCCACCGCCTCGCGGCCGTTGTCCACCACGGTGACCTTGGCCTCCACCCGGCGCAGGTACTCCAGAATGAGCTGCTGGTTGACCCGGTTGTCCTCGGCCAGCAGCACCCGGGTACCGCGCAGCAGCTCCCGGAACTGCTGCTGATCCCCCTGGGCCTCCGCCTGGCGGACCTTGCTGTCATGGGAGCTGCCGTTGAGCAGTTCGTCCACCTTGGCCAGCAAGGCGTTTTCGGTCATGGGCTTGGCCAGGAAATGGGTCAGTCCCATGCTCTCCATCCGCCCGTGCAGCCCCTCCCTGGACCAGGCGCTGGTCATCAGGACAGGCAGGCGCCGCCACTGGCTGTGCTGGTACATCTCGAGAGCCAAGTCCAGGCCATCCTCCTGACCCATGCGCCAGTCGAGGATGGCGAGGCGGATGTGATGCCCCTCTTCCCGCAGCACCTGACGGGCGCGGGAGAGGCTGTTGACCGTGATGACGGACGCCCCCGCCCGTCCCAGGATGTCCTTGGCCAGCTCCAGCACCAGCTCGTTGTCATCCATCATCAGGATCAGAGGCTGGTGATCGAAGAAGACCCGGCGCCCCGAGACACCGTACACCGCCTGGGAGATGGGGATCTCGAACAGGAAGGTGGATCCCACCCCGGGCTTGCTCTGCACGGTGATCTCCCCGCCCATCAGCCCCACCAGCCGCTGGGAGATGTTGAGGCCAAGCCCGGAGCCGCCATATTTGCGGGTATTGCCCGCCTCCAGCTGGGTAAAGGGCTGGAACAGCTGGGCCTGTTTCTCCGGGGCGATGCCGATGCCGGTATCCCGCACGCTGAAACAGACCCGCATGGGATGCTGGCTGGTGAGCGTAATGGCCACCTCCACCTCGCCCCGCTCGGTGAACTTGATGGCATTGTTCACCAGGTTGACCAGCACCTGACCGAGGCGCAGCGGATCCCCGCGCAGGAAGTCGGGCACGGCGGGAGACTTGTTGATGATGACCTCGATGTGCTTGCGCTCCGCCAGATCCGCGAACATGGCGGCGAGGGAGTCGAGCTGCTCGCTGAGATCGAAGTCGATCTCCTCCAGAGTCAGCTTGCCGGACTCCACCTTGGTGAGATCCAGGATGTCGTTGATGAGCAGCAGCAAGGTATCCGACGAGGATTTGATCTTGTTGAGATAGTCCCGCTGCTGGGGATCCAGACTGGTTTGCAGTGCCAGGGCGCTGAAGCCGATGATGGCATTCATGGGGGTGCGGATCTCGTGGCTCATGTTGGCCAGGAAGTCGCTCTTGGCCTGGGCCAGCAGCGCGGCATGGCGAGAGAGCTCGCTCAGCTTCTGGTTGCGACGCCACAGGGTCGCGGCCACCAGCGAGAAGCAGAGCAGCGCTCCCCCCAGCACCATCAGGTAGAAGCGGCTCTTGAGAGAGGAGGCCCGCTCCAGCTTGCTCTGCTTCCAGGCGGGCAGCGAGCTCAGCCCCTTCATCTCCACCACCTGATTGCGCAGGCGATGGTACTCCATCACCTGCTGATTGAACTCCTGGCCCAGCCGAACGAGGGCCGCGACCCTCGGCTGCTCGCCATAGCGGTCGAGCAGGTGCTGCTGGAGTTGCAGCAGTTGCCGCTGCTCGTTCTGATCCCAGCTGCGTCTGAGGTAGTGGTGCAGGCGCATGAGTTCGGTCAGGTCGCGGTACTGCGCCTCACCGACCGGCAGGGTGCCTTGCAACGCCTTGAGCTGGCCCTGGAAGCGGGGAGCCAGATACTCGATGGTCATCTCCATGGTGTAGAGCCTGGCGAGATCCAGCAGATAACCGTCGATGTCCCGCTGCAACGCCTGGGAGCCGGGGTCGTCCACCGACTCCGGATCCTCGTGCACCAGCCTGACGAACCTGTCCAGGTGACTGGAGAGCAGGCTCAGGCGTTGCTGTACGCTGCCATCGCTGGCCTTCTCGCGCCCCAGCAGATAGACGGTATCGGTATTGACCCGATTGAGCACCATCTCAGCCGCCACGCTCAAATCGAAGGCACGCTGCTGCTGGCTGAGCAACTGCCAGCAATAGGCAGAAAAGCCCACCAGCGATACGATGATAAGGCCAAAGACAACACGATTGGCCCGTGCAACACTCTTCATCCCGTCTCGATTCTCATGTCATGGTCGGCCATCCGGTGACATCAGGTCACGGCCGGAGGCCAACTGTGAAAAACCACTGAGTGCTATGTTACCGTTAGTCGGCGCTTTGATTGCAATAAAGATGTTGCCGGGCCATGAAATAAGGAAGCAATTATGTCACTTGTCACCACCTATTGTAGCCAATGCTTTACCCGCAACCGCCTGCCTGTCGAAAAAGCAGACTCAAACGCGAAGTGCGGCCGCTGCCGTCACCCCCTCTTCGAACAAACCCCGGTGGCGGGGCGTCAGGCCAGCTTCGATGCCCTGATCCAGTCCGACATCCCGGTGGTGGTGGACTTTTGGGCAAGCTGGTGTGGCCCCTGCCTCCAGTTTGCCCCCGTCTTTCAGGAGGTCGCCCGGGAGCTTGAGCCCCGCCTTCGCTTCGTGAAACTCGATACCGAGCAGGAGGCCGCCATCGCAGGTCGCTATGGCATCCGCAGCATTCCTACCCTGATGGTCTTCCAGCGGGGGGAGATCCTGGCACAGCGCAGCGGCGCCCTGCCCAAGAGCCTGTTCAAGGAGTGGCTGCTCTCCTTCACCTCCCCCGTCAAATGAAAACAAAATGTTTCATTTCTGTTTGATTGAAGATCCATTTTCACTTGACTCTGTGAGTCGCCACATGATTTGACCATATCCCCCTGTTTCAAACAGGGGGATAAATGTAACCTCGGCATCACAACAACAACCATAAATTAACCGAGAGAACGTTATGCACACATCGGCTGTACCTACGACTCCCCCCTCACGCTGGCTGGACATCAAGTCCGGGATCGTCATCCTGGATCTGCTCCTGCTCTGCGCCATGCTGGCATGGCTCCCGTTTGACCCCATGGTCAACAAGGGGCTGGCCATCCTGATCTTCATCGCCATCCTCTGGCTGACCGAGGCCGTGAACATCACCATCACCGCCATCTCCATCCCGGTGCTCGCCACCCTGCTCGGGGTGTTCGACATGAGCAAGTCGCTGACCGACTTTGCCAACCCCGTCCTGTTCCTCTTTTTTGGCGGCTTTGCCCTCGCGGCAGCCCTCTCCAAGCAGGGACTCGACACCCAGATCGCCGGCAAGGTGATGCAGCTCGCCAAGGGACACCTGGGCTGGGCTTCCATCGTGCTCTTCACCATCACGGCCGCCCTCTCCATGTGGATCAGCAACACCGCCACCGCGGCCATGATGATGCCGCTGGCCCTCGGCATGCTGAAGGGGCTGGACGTTCACAAGGAGCGCCGCACCCTGGTCTTCGTGCTGCTTGGCGTCGCCTATAGCGCCAGCATCGGTGGCATCGGCACCCTGGTGGGCAGCCCCCCCAATGCCATCGCCGCCGCCCAGATGGGCTTGGGCTTCACCGACTGGCTGGAGTTCGGCATCCCCGTGGTGATCATCTTCATGCCGGTAGGTATCGGCCTGCTCTACTGGGTGACCCGTCCCAATCTCTCCCACCAGGTGAGCACCGAGCAGGTCACCATTGAATGGACAGGTCAGCGCAAAGTGACCCTGGCCATCTTCCTGACCACGGTGCTGCTGTGGATTGGATCCCAGCCTCTTGCCAAGGCGCTGGGCGGCATTCCCCAGTTCGATACCCTGATCGCCATGGGCGCTATCCTGGCCATCGCCGTCAGCCGGGTCGCCAGCTGGGATGACATCAACCAGAACACCGACTGGGGCGTGCTGCTGCTGTTCGGGGGTGGTCTCACCTTGAGCGCCATCCTCAAGCAGACCGGGGCCAACGCCTTCCTGGCGGAGCACCTCTCCAGCGGCCTCTCCTCCATGCCCATCTTCGTGATCCTGCTCTGCCTGGCCGCCTTCGTGGTGTTCCTGACCGAGCTGGTCTCCAACACCGCCACCGCCGCGCTGCTGGTGCCGCTGTTCGCCGGGGTGGCCGAGGCTCTGGGGGTCTCCCCCATCGTGGTCTCCGTGCTGATCGCCGTCGGCGCCTCCTGTGCCTTCATGCTGCCGGTGGCCACGCCCCCCAACGCCATCGTCTTCGCCAGCGGCCATATCCAGCAACGGGAGATGATGCGGGCCGGCCTGGTACTGAACCTGGTGTTCACCGTCATCCTGACCATGCTGGCCTATTTCATGGGGGATATCCTCCACTGAGGTTCGCCCCCTAATGCCCCTCCAAGCCCCGCATCGCCGGGGCTTTTTCTCGCCCCGACACCACCGCACTCCCTACCCGTGACATCACGGCGACATTAACTCGCACTTAAGAAATCACCTCCATGATGCTGACAACGGCCATCACGCAGCCATGGCTGACGATGGCGATGATCATGGACATCACGACAAGGGGATCACCTCATGGGAAAGACGATGCAGAACAACCGTGAAATCAAGGTATGGGATCCGGTGGTCAGGGGATTTCACTGGGCCACTGTGCTGTTGTGCGTGCTGAATCTCTTCATCCTTGAAGAGGGAGCGCGCAACCACCGCTATGCGGGATATGCGCTGGCAGGACTGCTGGTACTGCGCATCGTATGGGGTTTCATCGGCTCCTATCATGCCCGCTTCGCCCAGTGGCTGCCGACACCGGCCGGCGTCATCACCTATCTCAAGGAGACGATCAAGGGGCGCCACCCCTACTACGCCGGTCACAATCCTTTGGGGTCCTTGATGATACTGCTGCTGTTGACCTGCCTTGTCGGCACCGCCGCCAGCGGGATCATGACCGAATACGGGCCGCTCTCCGGCACCCATCGCATGGAAGAGATCCACGAGTTCTTTGCCAAGGGGTTGCAGGTGGCCATCTTCGTCCATGTGCTGGCCGTCATCGCCCTGGATCGCCTGGTACGGGGCGATCTCGTCAGGGCGATGATCACCGGCAAGAAACGGGTGCCGGCGGACACCCGGGTGGTCGACAGGCCCTGAGCCTCCCTCAGCCCGACAGATGAAAAAAAACCCCGCATCGCGGGGTTTTTCACAGGAGCAGACATCAACCGACGCTGCAGCTCGTCAGTTTCCAGATCCGGTCTACGTAATCCTGGATGGAGCGGTCGGAGTTGAACTTGCCCATGGTGGCCGAGTTGATGATGGCTTTCTTCGCCCACAGGGCCGGATCCCGGTACCAGGCGTCGATCAGCTTGTGCGTCTCGGAGTAGGACTCGAAATCGGCCAGGGTCAGGTAAGGGTCTCCCCCTTCCAGCAGGGAACGCTTGATGGAGGAGAGTTCCCCCGGGCGACCCGGCGTGAAGTAGTCGGTATCAAACCAGTCCAGCACGGCTTTCAGTTCGGAGTTGGCGTAGTAGAAGTCATACGGGTTGTAGCCGCGCGCCTTCAGGGACTTCACCTCGTCCACATTCAGACCGAAGATGGCGCAGTTTTCGGCACCCGCCTCTTCGGCGATCTCGATGTTGGCTCCATCCAGCGTCCCGATGGTGATGGCACCGTTCAGCGCCATCTTCATGTTGCCGGTACCGGATGCTTCGTAACCTGCGGTGGAGATCTGCTCGGAGACATCCGCCGCCGGGATCAGCTTCTCGGCAAGGCTCACGCGGTAGTTCGGCATGAACACCACTTTCAGCTTGCCCTGGATACGGGCGTCGTTGTTGACCCGCTCCGCCAGCTTGTTGATGGCGTAGATGATGTCCTTGGCCAGCTTGTAGCCGGGCGCCGCCTTGGAGCCGAAGATGAACACCCGCGGATGCATGTCATAGTCCGGGTTCGCCAGCAGGCGACGGTAGAGCGCCATGATGTGGATGAGGTTCAGCTGCTGGCGCTTGTACTCGTGCAGACGCTTGATCTGGACGTCGAAGATCGCCTCCGCGCTCACGTCGATGCCGGTTTCCGCCTTGATGACCTTGACCAGCTTCTCCTTGTTGTGGCGCTTGATGGTCATGAACTGCTGCTGGAACGCCTTGTCGTCGGCAAACTTCACCACGCTGCGCAGCTTGTCCAGTTGCAGCGGCCACTCCTTGCCCACTACCTCGTTGTAGAGTTCGGCCAGTTCCGGGTTGCAGGCCAGCAGCCAGCGACGGGGAGTCACGCCGTTGGTGACGTTGCACATCTTCTCGGGCCACAGCTCGGCATACTCGGGGAAGAGATCTTCCTTCACCAGCTTGGAGTGGATCTCGGCCACACCGTTCACCTTGGAGGAGCCGATGACGCACAGGTTGCCCATACGCACCTTGCGCACGTCACCCTCTTCGATGATGGAGAGCTTGGCCTTGATGGCATCGTTGCCCGGCCACTTGGGCTCCACCAGCTCGTTCAGGAAGCGGGCGTTGATTTCATAAATGATCTCGAGGTGACGGGGCAGTACCTTCTCGAACAGGCTGACGGACCACTTCTCCAGCGCTTCCGGCAGCAGGGTGTGGTTGGTGTAGGAGAAGACCTGATAGCAGATGCCCCAGGCGGTATCCCAGTTCAGCCCCTCTTCGTCCACCAGCACGCGCATAAGCTCGGGGATGGCCACGGTGGGGTGGGTATCGTTGAGCTGGATGGCGATTTGCGCGGCAAAGTTGCTGAAGTCACTGCCATGCACCCGCTTGTAGCGACGCATGATGTCCTTGATGGAGCAGGCGCAGAAGAAGTACTGCTGGATCAGGCGCAGCTCCTTGCCGGCGTCGGTCTCATCGTTCGGGTAGAGCACCTTGGAGATGGTCTCGGCCTGGGCCTTCTCGGCCTGGGAGTCGATATAACCACCGGCGTTGAACACGTCCCAGTCGAAGAACTCGGAGGCGCGGGATTCCCACAGACGCAGGATGTTGACGGTGTGACCACCGAAGCCGACCACCGGAATGTCCCAGGGCACCCCTTTGATCTTGCGACCGGCGTGCCACACCTTCTTCAGGCCACCCTTGTCACCAAAGACGGTCTCCACGTAGCCGTAGAGCGGGATCTCCTGCACCGATTCCGGGCGGCAGATCTCCCAGGGGTTGCCATATTCGCGCCAGGAGTCCGGACGCTCGATCTGACGGCCATCCTGAATTTCCTGACGGAACAGGCCGTGCTCGTAGTGGATGCCATAGCCCACCGCCGGGTAGTTCAGAGTGGCCAGGGAATCGATGAAGCAGGCAGCCAGACGACCCAGGCCGCCGTTGCCAAGGGCCATGTCAGGCTCTTGTTCACACAGATCGGTCAGTTCCAGACCAAGTTCACCCAGCGCCTCTTCACAGACTTTGTAGAGGGAGAGGTTGTGCAGGTTGTTGGAGGTCAAACGCCCCATCAAAAATTCAGCAGAGAGATAGTGAATCGCACGAGTATCTTTCTTGAAGTGAGCCTGCTGAGTACGGGTCAGGCGCTCGTACACCTGTTCATTGACGGCGGCAGCGGTCGCTTTCCACCAGGCATCCGGAGAGGCTTTCTGTTCGCTTGTACCCAAGGTAGAACGCAGGTGACGCACGATACTCGCCTTGAGCTGATCTTTATCCAGTTGGAGATCCTGGTCTGTCTTCTTCTTGGTAGCCATAAACCATTTTCCTTCGTTACAAATAAAAAATGTCATCCCATCGGGTGGACCGGCGCTGTTGTTATCTCAGAATATGCTCCGGCGGGGGCATACTAGCTAAAGCCAAGGGTTTAAAAGTTAACGTGAGTCACACTTTAACGCATAAAAATGACAGTTTCACCATGAAAACCCTTTCCTTGAGCCAGCCTGAATGAAATATAAATTTCGTTTTAAATCATAGTGATATAAGAAAACAAAAAAGATAGTTTCATGAATAGGTTTTCAATGATTGCCTGTGACTGAAAATACGTGAAAATAACCGCCGACTAGGGAGAAATTGAAAGCGCTTTCAATTCACACCCCCTCGTCAGGTAATAAAAAGGATGCCCCAATCGGAGCACCCTTTGATTTCAATTAACCATGTGCCTTGAACTGATTGCTCATAGGGTCGTAGTGATACCCGATCTGTTGCAGACGGGTAGCCAGCTGATCTTCTGTCATATCGTAGTAAGCCAGCAGCTCTTCCAGACCATCACACTCCAGCCGCAGCTTCTCGTTGATGATCCCGAGCAGAATGTTCGCATCCAGTCGTTGCAAGGTACTAACGTCCATCTCGCTCCCTCCTCTCCCTATACAGGACTGTATAACCATGAGCGCCGACCCGAAGTTTGTCTACAGGTTAAAAAACACCCTGTATAAGGAAGATATAAATATCCTTTTTAATCATGTAGTTAAAGTCATCTCCTGTTAATCGGCTCACACTTTTAGCCACAAATGACTTGTCACTCCTTGCGAACAGAACTACTGTATGTGCATACAGCATGGTTATTCATACAGGAACGACATATGAGCCAGCCCCTGAATCTTTGCCCCCCCTCCTCCTCTGCCGGTCTGATCACCACCTGGCCCACTCGCCATCAGAGCAAGATGGGACAAGAGCAGCGGCGCGGCCCTCTCCATCAGGAAGCGCCGCTGCTGGATGCCCTGGGGCAACTGAGTCAGTCTGACAGTGGCTGGATCCTGCTCGTCGCCCCGCCCGGTCTGCCCGCCGCCGCGCAATTGCAGGCCAGAGGGATCAATCCTGCCAGGGTGCTTGTCGTGCACGCCCCCAAGATCAAGAATTGGCAGCGCCTGCTGGAGCAGAGCCTGATCAATGGTCACTGCGCCGCCGTGCTGACCTGGCTGCCCGAACAGGTCGCCCTGGACCGGAGCACATTGAGCACCCTGGGCCAACGTGCCGGTGTCCTGACCCGCTTCTTCGAGCCCTCAACCCCTCTGGGTGGGGCACTGAGCTACGGCGGCCAGGATATCTACCTGAACCACTGATCGCCCCTTCGGCGTAACAGCCAATGCGCCGGCATTGCCCACCGGGTTATCCAGGCTTCCGACCCGGGATGCCATGACGACAAAGACAAAGCAGCACAGCAGCACAGCAGCACAGCAGCACAGCAGCACAGCAGCACAGCAGCACAGCAGCACAGCAGCACAGCAGCACAGCAGCACAGCAGCAGTAAATTTGCTCAGGCCCAGACCGTCAAATGGGGCCCGTAAAAAAGGCGACCCGAGGGTCGCCTTTCAACATGCTGCTGTACGGGGGCTAATCGCTCTCCGTTTGCATCGAAGTCCGATTGATCAAGCCAGCTTGGTCTCCAGCTCGGCAATCTTGGCGGACCAGTAGGCCGGGCCGGTCTCGTGGATGTTGTTGCCCTGGGAGTCGACCGCCACGGTGACCGGCATGTCTTCCACCTCGAACTCGTAGATGGCCTCCATCCCCAGATCGGCAAAGGCCACCACGCGCGCCTTCTTGATGGCTTTCGCCACCAGATAGGCGGCGCCGCCCACCGCCATCAGGTAGACAGCCTGGTGCTGCTTGATGCTCTCGACCGTCTTGGGGCCGCGCTCGGACTTGCCGATCATGCCGATGAGGCCGGTTTCTCCCAGCATCATGTCGGTGAATTTGTCCATCCGGGTGGACGTGGTGGGGCCAGCCGGGCCGACCACCTCGTCACGCACCGCATCGACCGGGCCCACGTAATAGATGAAGCGGTTGGTGAAATCGACCCCTTCCGGCAGTCCTTCACCTTTTTTCAGCATGTCGGCGATGCGCTTGTGGGCGGCGTCGCGGCCGGTCAGGATCTTGCCGGAGAGCAGCACGGTATCACCGCTCTTCCAGCTGGCAAGCTCTGCCTTGGTGATGCCATCCACGTTGACCCGGCGCACATTGCCACCGGACTCACGGGTGATCTCCGGCCAGTCTTCCAGCCTGGGGGGTGTCAGCTCCGCCGGGCCGGAGCCATCGAGTTCGAAATGCACGTGACGGGTGGCGGCGCAGTTGGGGATCATCACCACGGGCTTGGAGGCGGCGTGGGTCGGTGCGGATTTCACCTTCACATCCAGCACCGTGGTCAGGCCGCCCAGCCCCTGGGCACCGATCCCGAGCTTATTGACCTTGTCATAGAGCTCGACCCTCAGCTTCTCTTCGGTGGTCTCGGGACCACGGGTAATCAGCTCCTGGATGTCTATGTGCTCCATCAGAGCTTCCTTGGCGAGCACCGCCGCCTTCTCGGCGGTGCCGCCGATGCCGATGCCGAGCATGCCGGGCGGGCACCAGCCAGCCCCCATGGTCGGCACCGTCTTGAGTACCCACTCCACGATGTCGTCGGAGGGATTGAGCATCACCATCTTCGATTTGTTTTCGGAGCCGCCGCCCTTGGCCGCGATACTCACTTCCACCTTGTTGCCCGGGATCATGTCGATGTGCACGACAGCGGGGGCATTGTCTTTGGTGTTCTTGCGGCTGCCGGCCGGATCCGCCAGCACGGAGGCGCGCAGCGGGTTGTCCGGATTGGTATAGGCGCGGCGGGTGCCCTCATCCACCATCTCCTGGACCGTCATGTCGCTGTCCCACTGTACCTGCATGCCGATCTTGACGAAGCAGGTGACGATACCGGTGTCCTGACAGAGCGGGCGATGACCTTCGGCAGACATGCGGGAGTTGATCAGAATCTGGGCCAGGGCATCTTTGGCGGCCGGGTTGATCTCGCGGTCATAGGCGGCCTTGGCGGCCTGCACGAAATCGAGGGGGTGGTAGAAGGAGATGTACTGCAGGGCGTCAGCAATGGAATCGATAAAGTCCTGTTTTCTAATGATGCTCATATCATCCTCACTGGTCCTTGTTATCGCTTGCGCGAGCAAGGGCTTCCATATGAGCCGGGCCTTCGGCAGGTGGCAAATGCACCTGGAGCCGGCAGACTGCGGCGTGTTTTTATAACGGTGTTTTTCTTAAAAATGCCGGCGGCCATGATACGCTTGACCACCCGAACCGGCTAGGGAGCCGGGCGCAAACTGTTGCCTATGTAACAAAAAATGAAACCAAGACTGCATATCCACCATTTCGACCCGCAGGCCTCGCTCCACACCTGGTTTGCCTGCCTGCAACACCAACCCTGGGCCATCCTGCTGGAATCCGCCGGCCCCCTGGGGGCTGACAACGGTTTTGACATCATCAGCGCCGATCCGCTTGCCACCCTGGAAACCCGGGGTACCAGCACCTGCCTCACCCAGGATAACCACCAGCACCATCATGACGGCGATCCCCTCGCCCTGCTCGCCAAGACCCAGCAAGCCCTGCTTGGGGAGCGCGTTGAGGATGACTCGGGATTGCCGTTTATCGGGGGAGCCCTGGGACTCTTTGGCTACGATCTGGGCCGACGATTCGAGCGTCTGCCCGCAGTGGCGCAACAGGACATCCAGGTGCCCGACATGGCGGTCGGGATCTACGACTGGGCGCTGCTGCGAAATGTCGCGACGGGACACTGGCAACTGGCCCACTGGGGTGATGAAGCCGGCCTCGCCCGCAGGCTCGACTGGCTGATGGCGCAGCGCGAACGAACCACCCTCCCCCTTCGCCTGACCGGCCCCTGGCAGAGCAACATGACGCGGGCCGAATACGGAGACAAGTTTGCCCGTATCCAGGCCTATCTGGCGGCGGGGGATTGTTACCAGATCAACCTGACCCAGCGCTTCAGCGCCCCTTATCAGGGGGATGAATGGTCCGCCTATCTCGCCCTGAGCGCCGCCAACAAGGCGCCGTTCTCCGCCTTTGTCCGCTTGCCGCACAGCGCCATTCTGAGCCTCTCCCCGGAGCGTTTCCTGCTGCTCGACAAGCGCCATATCGAGACCAAGCCCATCAAGGGCACCCGTCCTCGCCACCCTGATCCCGCCCAGGATGCCAGGGTGGCCGAGTCGCTCGCCAGCGCCGACAAGGACAGATCGGAGAACCTGATGATCGTCGATCTGCTGCGCAACGACATCGGCCGGGTGAGCCGGCCGGGGTCGGTCACGGTCCCGCACCTCTTTGCCGTGGAATCCTTCCCGGCGGTGCATCATCTGGTTTCCACCATTCACGGAGAACTGGATGCGCGCTGGCAAGAAGTGGATCTGCTGCGGGCCTGCTTCCCCGGCGGCTCCATCACAGGGGCTCCCAAGATCCGGGCGATGGAGATCATCGAGGAGCTGGAACCGGTGCGGCGCAATGCCTACTGCGGCAGCATCGGTTATCTGAGTCAGCACGGAAGGATGGATACCAGCATCTGCATCCGTACCCTGATCGCCGAAGCCGGTCAGCTGCACTGCTGGGCGGGGGGCGGCATCATCGCCGACTCCGATCCCGACGCCGAATATCAGGAGACCTACGACAAGGTGGCCCGCATCCTGCCACTGCTCGATGCCCTTTGACCCCATCCGGCCCTGCGGGGCCGACACAAGGAGACCCATGGAGATGACGAGTGCCGAGCTGCTGACCCGCTTTTTGCTGCAGCGCCCCGCCCCCGCCCATCGCCTGGCACTGGCCGGGCTCAAACCTGCCGCCGTGTTGATCCCCCTGGTGGAGCGCCCCGAGGGCCTGCACCTGCTGCTGACGCGCCGCAGCGCCGCCCTGCGCCACCACCCGGGGCAGATCAGCTTTCCCGGCGGGCGCCAGGACCCGGAAGACCGGGACCTCATTCACACCGCGCTCAGGGAAACCGAGGAGGAGCTTGGCATTCCCCCCTCCCAGATCCGGATCATCGGCAGCCTCACCCCTCTCAATACCGTCTCACGCTTCGATGTGCTGCCGGTCCTCGCCATGCTCGACCCAGGCTACGGGCTGACCCTGAGCCAGGACGAGGTGGCCCAGGCCTTCGAAGTCCCCCTCGCCCACGTGCTGGATCCGGGGCAGCACATATCCCTGAGCCTGCCAAGGGCGGACGGACGTCACACCATCTATTGGATCCCTTGGGAGCAATCTTTCATCTGGGGGGCCACTGCCAGCATGATCCGCCAGCTTGCCCAACACATCTCGACATAACATTTCGACAACATGATGAGGTGGGAAATTATCCAGTTAACATTCAAATAACACTGCATTTGATAAATAAGTTTTGATTTTTTATTCTTTTGATCACATTTCTACAAGAAAGTACGGGTTTTAGCCGCACAAAGGTGAATTTGATCAACATTTTTGATTAAAAAGAAAGTATTCTTGCGCCGACTAATTAAAACCACACATTCGGGGTGAGACACATGTCCAATACTGTCACTGGCGCACAGGATGTTGCAGCCGCACAGGAGCAAGGAATCAGCTCGGTCCAATCTCGCGGTTGGAGTAAACAAGACACCACCTGGGTGATCAGCCTGTTCGGTACCGCCGTCGGTGCAGGTATCCTGTTCCTGCCCATCAACGCCGGCATGGGTGGCTTCTGGCCGCTGGTAGTGATGGCGCTGCTGGTCGGCCCCATGACCTACCTGGCACACCGTGGTCTGGCGCGCTTCGTGCTCTCCTCCAAGCAGCCCAATGCCGACATCACCCAGGTGGTGGAAGAGCACTTCGGCGTGGGTGCCGGTAAATTGATCACCCTGCTCTACTTCTTTGCCATCTACCCCATCGTGCTGATCTACGGCGTGGGCATCACCAACACGGTGGAAAGCTTCCTGGTCAACCAGTTGCAGATGACGCCGCCCCCGCGCTGGATCCTCTCCATCGTGCTCATCATGGCCATGATGTCCGTGATGCTGGCTGGCGAGAAGCTGATGCTGAAAGTGACCGAGTTCCTGGTCTATCCGCTCATCGCCATTCTGGCGGGCATCTCCCTGTACCTGATCCCGGACTGGACCGGTGCGGCCCTGAATGAAATGCCGAGCACCAAGGATTTCGCCACCACCCTGTGGCTGACCATCCCGGTGCTGGTGTTCTCCTTCAACCACAGCCCGGCCATCTCCAGCTTCGCCCTGGCTCAGCGCCGTGATCACGGTGAGCATGCCGTCGCCAAGTCCGACGCCATCCTCAAGCGCACCGCCATCATTCTGCTGGGCTTCGTGATGTTCTTCGTCTTCTCCTGCGTGATGAGCCTGACGCCGGCCCAGCTGGCAGAAGCCAAGTCCCAGAACATCGCCGTGCTCTCCTACCTGGCCAACCAGCATGCGAGCCCCATCATCTCCTACTTCGGTCCGCTGGTTGCCTTCGTGGCCATCGTCTCCTCCTTCTTCGGCCACTATCTGGGTGCCCGTGAAGGTCTGAAAGGGATGATCGTCCAGAACATGCGCAGCTCCGGCAAGGCACCGAACCACAAGAAAGTGGAGCTGTTCATCATCGCCTTCTTCATCCTGACCCTGTGGGGCGTGGCCGTGATCAACCCCTCCATCCTCGGGATGATCGAATCCCTGGGTGGCCCCATCATCGCCACCATCCTGTTCCTCATGCCCATGTACGCCATCAAGCGCGTTCCGGCCATGGCGAAATACCAGGGTCAGATCAGCAACGTCTTCGTGGCGACCATGGGCCTCATCGCCATCTCCGCCATCCTCTATCAACTGGTCGGCTAAGCCTTCCTGCGATACCGTCGGGCCAGCATCTGGCCCGGCGCCTCCCACAGCCCGGCAGATCTCCTCTGCCGGGCTGTGTTCGTTATGATCATCAGACACTGGACTCAGATGATCAGAGCCCCTCAGATCAAAGACAGCCCTTTCATCCACTCTCTTTCCCCTTGGTGACAGCTTGCCGCTCATATTCCTTTCCCCATGGCACACGACCAAGGCGTGCTGCGTTATCCCGTCATCTGCCGCACGCCATTTGCCTTGCCAGACAGAACACCAGAGCCCTTGTCCTTACCAGGAACGCCCGATCTTCGGGGTTTAGCCCAGAGAGCCCAGATCCCCACCCAATTGAGCCTTTCTTCAAGGCATTCAAGGAAAATACCGGCCACAGGGCGCAGGCAAACCGCCGAGAGGGCCTTGACCGGGCTTCCCGTACAGCGTCCGAAGAGCAGATGACCCCTTCGGTCACCAGAGGGGATGCCACAGGCCGCCATGCTGACAGCACAAACAGCCCGATATGCCCTGCCGAATGCAGTGCCGGGCACGCGGGTACAGGGAATGGCTTGTTGGCGGTGGCGAGAACACGTAAGGCGGCCAACGGGCCCCTCCCGGGAAATCACACAGGGGGATCCGAGCACTGTCAGTGCCATGACACGGCGAGAAGGTGCAGGGCGCCTGACGCGCGCGCAAATAAAAAGCGCCCTCCGAAGAGGGCGCCTGTGCAGAGCGGAAAGTCTGAGGGGATCAAGCTTCGCGGCTGGGGACCGGGGCGGCATCCAGCAGGCTCTCATCCTCGGCCATGCAGGCGGCCGCAGTGAACAGCACGTCGGTGGAGCTGTTGAGGGCCGTTTCGGCGGAATCCTGCAACACCCCGATGATGAAGCCAACGGCCACCACCTGCATGGCGATGTCGTTGCTGATACCGAACAGGCTGCACGCCAGCGGGATCAGCAGCAGGGAGCCGCCCGCCACACCGGAAGCGCCACAGGCACTGATGGTGGCGACGACGGAGAGCAGAATGGCGGTTGCCATGTCCACTTCCATCCCCAGGGTATGCACCGCCGCCATGGAGAGCACGGTAATGGTGATGGCGGCGCCGGCCATGTTGATGGTGGCCCCCAGCGGGATGGAGACCGCATAGGTGTCTTCCGGCAGGCGCAGCCTCTCGGCCAGGGCCATGTTGACCGGAATGTTGGCGGCGGAGCTGCGGGTGAAGAAGGCGGTCACACCGCTCTCTTTCAGGCAGGTCAGCACCAGGGGATAGGGGTTGCGCTTGATCTTCCAGAAGACGATGAGCGGATTGACCACGAAGGCGATGAACAGCATGCAGCCGATCAGTACCACCAGCAGCTGGGCATAGCCAAACAGCGCATCGAAGCCGGTTTCAGCCAGGGTGGAGGCAACCAGGCCCAGGATGCCGAGTGGAGCGCAACGGATCACGGCCTTGACGATGGCGGAAACCCCGTGGGACACATCGGAAATCAGTGATTTGGTGCTCTCATTGGCGTGACGCATGGCGATACCAAGGCCGATGGCCCAGGCCAGGATGCCGATATAGTTGGCTTCCAGCAGTGCTTTCACCGGGTTGGTCACCACGTTGAACAGCAGGGTCTGCAGCACTTCCGTGATGCCCCCCGGCGGCGTGATCTCGGTAGCGCCTGCCACCAGATGCAGGTTGGAGGGGAAGAGGAAGCTCGCCACCACTGCCACGGCAGCCGCCAGGAAGGTACCCAGCACATAGAGCAGCAGGATCGGTTTCATGTTGGTCTTCTGACCCTGCTTGTGGCCGATGATCGCCGACATCACCAGCACGAAGACCAGCAGCGGCGCCACGGCCTTCAGGGCGCCGACGAACAGGCTGCCGAGCAGACCCGCCGCCTTGGCCCACTCGGGCATGAACATCGCAAGAAGGATACCGAATACCAGACCGACTAGGATCTGGCTAACCAGACTGGTGCTGTTGACCAGTCGAATGAGGGGGTGTTGTTGTGTCATCAAGTAGTCCCTGTGCACTCATGGTGCGTGAATCATTAGTCCTGTTGGCAACCAGCCCCGCGCATTGGCACCGGTCCGTTGACGGTGACGCCGTGGGCAGCTCTTCTGGTGGATCTGTCCCGTTCGCGTGGGGTTGCGGACAAGAATATCCCATCTGCCATGGTTTTTTTCCACATAATCACTGAAAAATATCAGGGTTACCTCACAAAAAATCTACAACAATGTGATAACACAATATCAACCACGGTCAAAATGTCACCAAACCAGTCCGATCATCGGCCACCACTGGGCCAGAAGTGATATGATGACGCCCTTTTTCAGGGAGCCTTGCCATGATCACCTCTTTATTGACCCGACACTTCGGCTTTGATCGCTTGCGGCCCGGGCAGGAAGCGGTGATCAGTCGTCTGCTGGCCGGCAAGAGCGCCGCAGCCATCTTCCCGACTGGCGCGGGGAAATCCCTCTGTTATCAATTGCCCGCCCTCGCACTGCCCCACCTGACCCTGGTCATCTCTCCCCTGCTGGCCCTGATGCACGATCAGCTCGCCTTTTTGCGCAGCAAGGGGATCGCCGCCGCCACTCTGGACTCCAGCCAGACAGCGGAAGAGAGCCGGCGCGTGATGCAGCAGGCCAGCGATGGCCAGCTCAAGATCCTGATGATTTCGGTGGAGCGCCTCAAAAATGAGCGCTTTCGCCGCTTCATCGCCCACATCCCCCTGTCACTGCTGGTGGTGGACGAGGCCCACTGCATCTCGGAGTGGGGCCACAACTTTCGCCCCGACTACCTCAAGCTGCCGGATCATCGCCGTGAACTGGCCATCCCCCAGGTGCTGTTGCTGACCGCCACCGCCACCCCGGCCGTCATGGCGGACATGCAGGCAAAATTTGCCATCGACCGGGACGATCTGGTGGTCACCGGTTTCTACAGACCCAATCTGGATCTGGCCGTCCTCCCGCTGGCCGGCAGTGCCCGCGATACCTGGCTGCGCGAGGAGCTGCACCGGGATCCGGCCGCCCCCACCATCGTCTACGTGACTCTGCAACACAGCGCAGAACAGTGCGCCGCGCAGCTACAGGCCAGCGGCATCCGGGCATGCGCCTACCATGCGGGGCTCGATCCCGCCCTGCGCAGCCAGATCCAGCACGACTTCATGGCTGGCAGACTCGACTGCATCGTGGCCACCATCGCCTTTGGCATGGGCATCGACAAGGCCGACATTCGCCGGGTCATTCACTACGACCTGCCCAAGTCCATCGAGAACTACAGCCAGGAGATAGGCCGCGCCGGACGTGACGGGCTTCCCTCCCGCTGCACCGTGCTGGCGAGCCGCGCCCAGTTGCCGGTACTGGAAAACTTCGTCTATGGGGATACGCCGGACAGGGACGCCATCGCGTACTTGCTCGATATCGTGCGCCAGAGCGGCGCCGAGTGGGAATTCAGCCTGCTGCGCCTCTCCAACGAGACCAACATTCGCCAACTGCCCCTCAAGACCCTGCTGGTCTATCTGGAGATGGCAGGGGTCATTGCACCGGCCTACAGCTACTTTGCCGAGTACCGTTTCAGGTTCGTACTGGAAAAACAGGCGATCCTCGCTCGTTTCAATTCCGAACGCCGCCAGTTCCTGGAGCAGGTCTTTGCCTGCGCCCCCAGGCGCGCACCTGGTGCACCATGGACTTCGAGGCGCTGTGGCAGGGATATCAGGGGGAACGCCAGCGCGCTGCGGCGGCGCTGGACTACCTGCAGCAGCAGGGTTGGATCGAGCTTGAAAGCAAGCAGATGACCGAGGTCTATCGGGTGCTGAGCCAGCAAATCGATACCGCGACCCTGGCCGAAGAGCTGCATGGATTGTTTGAAAAGAAAGAGCAGAGCGAGCTGGCCCGCCTTCAGGCGCTGCTGGCCTTTTTCACCTCGACCACCTGCCTTAGCCATGAGCTTGCCCGCTATTTTGCCGACGACGCGGCCCCCGAGCGGTGCGGGCACTGTTCCGTCTGCCGGGGAGAGATCGCCGTGTTGCCGCCGTTGCCATCACCGGGCTTGCCCAACAAGCACGGTTTGCGCGCCTGGTGCGATCCGCTGATCTCCCTCTGCCATCAGCGCCATCCCAGGATCCTGACCCGCTTCCTGTGTGGCATCGCCACCCCGCTGACCACCCGTCTCAAAGCCAGGGATCTGGCCGGTTTTGGCCAGTTGGCGAACCATCCCTTCGCCGAGGTGCTGGCGGCGGTGTCAGCCCTCTATCCCGCCGGATCCTGAGCTTGCAGGTTTGGCGCCGTTCAGGCGCTGAAAAAATAAGACCCTCGCGGATGCGAGGGTCAAGCCAACGGAAACGTGCTTAAACAGAGCTTAGTATCTGCACAATCACCCACTCTCTTGCTAAAGCGATGACTGCTCGACACAGGGCCAATCTAGAGCAGCCAGAATGTAGCGTCAATGTAAAAATTAGAGCAAAAACACCAAACAAATAACATTACGTTGACGTAAGCGACACATCTTTTCACCCTCTATTCCCTGCCGCCCTTGCCCTTGCTGGCACCGCCCCCTGACAAAACAGAGCGTCACCATTTTCCCCCTCTGGCACACAAAGATTTATTTTTTATGTCTTTGACATTTGCATCACTGTCGTGGCAAAAATAATTTAACAGTCAGTAACATAGGTATGTCACTTACTGCTTCTTCCCGCACGAGGATCGGGAAGCTCCCGCACAAACTTAAACCAATGATGGCGATGGATTACTGGGGGCTGTTGACTAGGCTTAAGAGGTAAACAGAACAAAAGTAGTGATCCACTCTTTTTCAGGGCAAGCGACTATAACGAGGGCTAAGTTATGGGCATCTTCGAGCACTATCAACAGCGGTATGAGAAGGCCAGAGAGGAGGAGTACAGCATCCAGGAGTTTCTGGATATGTGCAAACAGGACAAATCCTGCTACGCCTCTGCCGCCGAACGTCTGCTGACCGCCATAGGCGAGCCGGAAATGATCGATACCTCGACCAATCCACGTCTCAGCCGTCTCTTTTCCAACCGCGTCGTCGCGCGTTATCCCGCTTTCAAAGACTTCTATGGCATGGAAGAAGCCATCGAACAGATTGTCTCCTATCTCAAACATTCCGCTCAGGGTCTGGAAGAGAAGAAACAGATCCTCTATCTGCTCGGACCGGTTGGCGGCGGTAAATCCTCGCTGGCAGAGAAACTCAAATCCCTGATGCAAAAAGTGCCCATCTATCGCATCAAGGGCTCACCGGTGAACGATCACCCCTTCTGCCTGTTTGACATCGACGAAGATGGCGAAATCCTCGAGAAGGAGTACGGCATCCCTCGCCGTTATCTGCGTCCCATCATGTCTCCCTGGGTCGCCAAGCGCCTTCACGAGTTTGGTGGCGACATCACCAAGTTCAAGGTGGAGAAGGTGAACCCCTCCATCCTCGATCAGATCGCCATCGCCAAGACCGAACCGGGGGACGACAACAACCAGGACATCTCCTCCCTGGTCGGCAAGGTCGATATCCGCATGCTGGAACACTTCGCCCAGGATGATGCCGATGCTTACTCCTACTCCGGTGCGCTGTGCAAGGCAAACCAGGGGATGATGGAGTTCGTCGAGATGTTCAAGGCCCCCATCAAGGTGCTGCACCCGCTGCTGACGGCGACACAAGAGGGGAACTACAACGGTACCGAGGGACTCTCCGCCCTCCCCTTCGACGGCATCCTGCTGGCCCACTCCAACGAATCCGAGTGGCAGCAGTTCCGCAACAACAAGAACAACGAGGCCTTCCTCGACCGGGTTTACATCGTCAAGGTGCCCTACTGCCTGCGGGTGTCGGAAGAGGTGAAGATCTACGAAAAACTGCTGTTCAACAGCGAGCTGACCGAGGCCAAATGCGCACCGGGTACTCTGGAGCTGCTGGGCCAGTTCTCGGTGCTGTCGCGGCTCAAGGAGCCGGAAAACTCCAGCCTCTATTCCAAGATGCGAGTCTATGACGGCGAGAGTCTCAAAGACACGGATCCCAAGGCGAAAAGCTATCAGGAGTACCGCGACTATGCGGGGGTTGACGAGGGCATGAACGGCCTTTCCACCCGTTTCGCGTTCAAGATCCTCTCCCGCGTCTTCAACTTCGACCACGCGGAAGTGGCCGCCAACCCGGTGCACCTCTTCTATGTGCTGGAGCAGCAGATAGAGCGCGAGCAGTTCCCGCAAGAGCTGCACGATCGCTATCTGGAGTTCATCAAGGGCTACCTGACTCCGCGCTACGTCGAGTTCATCGGCAAGGAGATCCAGACCGCCTACCTCGAGTCGTATTCAGAGTACGGTCAGAACATCTTCGATCGCTACGTCACCTACGCCGACTTCTGGATCCAGGATCAGGAGTATCGTGACCCAGAAACCGGCCAGCTGTTTGACAGAGCGTCTCTCAACAGCGAGCTGGAGAAAATTGAAAAACCTGCCGGGATCAGCAACCCGAAAGATTTCCGCAACGAAATCGTCAACTTCGTGCTGCGTGCCCGGGCCAACAATGCAGGCCGTAACCCCAACTGGACCAGTTACGAGAAGCTGCGCACCGTGATCGAGAAGAAGATGTTCTCCAACACGGAAGAGCTGCTGCCGGTTATCTCCTTCAACAGCAAAACCTCGGCTGAGGAGCAGAAGAAGCACGATAACTTTGTCGAACGGATGATGGAGAAAGGCTACACACGTAAACAGGTGCGGCTGCTCTCCGAGTGGTATCTCAGGGTACGCAAGTCATCCTGACCCTGCCGTGTTCAAGGGGGAGTTATGGCGCATTTTATCGACCGCAGGCTCAACGGCAAAAACAAAAGCGCTGTCAATCGGCAGCGCTTCATCCGCCGCTACAAGAAGCAGATAAAACAAGCGGTCTCGGATGCTGTCTCCAAGCGCAGCATTCAGGACGTGGACAAGGGCGAGAGCATCAGCATCCCGACCAAGGACATCGGGGAACCCCATTTTCATCAGGGTCATGGCGGCAAACGGGAGATGGTGCATCCGGGCAACGACCAGTTCGTATCTGGTGACAAGATTGACCGGCCCAAAGGGGGTGGCGGCGGCCAGGGGAGTGGCGAGGGCCAGGCTTCGGATCAAGGAGAGGGCGTCGATGATTTCGTCTTCCAGATCTCCAAGGACGAGTACCTGGACTTGCTGTTCGAGGATCTGGAACTGCCGCGGCTGCAAAAGACCCAGCTCAACCAGCTGATGGAGATGAAGACCTACCGGGCCGGCTACACCTCCAACGGGGTGCCTGCCAACATCAACGTGGTGCGCTCCCTGCAAAATTCGCTCGCGCGGCGCATGGCGCTGCAGGCAGGCAAGAAACGTCAGTTGCGTGAACTGGAGGAGCGCCTGGCCCAGCTGGCCTGCGAGCCCAACGACCATTTCGCCGAAATGGCGCAACTTGAAAAAGAGATCAGGGAGCTGAAGCGGAGGATCGATGCAGTCCCCTTTATCGACACCTTCGACCTCAAATTCAACAACTTTGTCAAACGGCCCGTCCCCTCGAGCCAGGCGGTCATGTTCTGCCTGATGGACGTTTCCGGCTCCATGGATCAGGCTACCAAGGAGATGGCCAAGCGTTTCTATATCCTGCTTTATCTATTCCTGAGCCGGACTTACAAGAATGTCGAGGTGGTCTACATTCGCCACCACACCCAGGCCAAGGAGGTGGACGAGCACGAGTTCTTCTACTCCCAGGAGACCGGCGGCACCATCGTCTCCAGTGCGCTCAAGATGATGAACGACATCATCAACGAACGTTATCCCGCCAACCAGTGGAACATCTATGCGGCGCAGGCGTCCGATGGGGACAACTGGGCAGACGACTCGCCCCAGTGCAGGGAGATCCTGATGCGCGACATCATGCCAAGGGTGCGTTACTACTCCTACATCGAGATCACTACCCGCGCCCACCAGACCCTGTGGCACGAATATGAGGCGGTGGCAGAGCAATACACCCACTTCGCCATGGAGCACATTCGCAAGGTCGAGGACATCTATCCGGTGTTCCGGGAATTGTTCAAGAAGCAAGCGGCTTGAGGGATCACATATGGTAGAAACCGCAAGAAAGATAGCGCCGCTGGACGATGGTCCTGACTGGAACTTCGATTTGCTGGAGCTTTATCACCAGGAGATAGCCCGGGTCGCCAAATTCTATCGGCTCGACACCTATCCCAACCAGATCGAGGTGATCACTGCAGAGCAGATGATGGATGCCTACTCCAGCGTGGGCATGCCCATCGGCTATCAACACTGGTCGTTCGGCAAGCGCTTCATCCACACCGAGCGCAACTACAAGCGCGGCCAGATGGGACTGGCCTACGAGATCGTCATCAACTCAGACCCCTGCATCGCCTATCTGATGGAAGAGAACACCATGCCGATGCAGGCGCTGGTCATGGCCCACGCCTGCTATGGTCACAACTCCTTCTTCAAGAACAACTATCTGTTCAAGGCCTGGACCGATGCCTCCTCCATCATCGACTACCTGTTGTTTGCCAAGAACTACATCACCGAGTGCGAGGAAAAACACGGAATCGATGCGGTGGAGAAACTGCTCGACTCCTGCCATGCCCTGATGAACTTCGGGGTGGATCGTTACAAGCGGCCCCAGAAGATTTCTCTGGCCGAGGAGAAGCGACGCCAGAAGGCACGGGAAGATTATCTGCAAACCCAGGTCAACGAGTTGTGGCGTACCCTGCCCAAGCAGCACAAGATTGCCGGGGTGGAAGACAGGCGCTATCCTGCCGAGCCTCAGGAGAACATCCTCTATTTCATCGAAAAAAATGCCCCCCTGCTCGAGCCCTGGCAGCGCGAGGTGGTGCGTATCGTGCGCAAGATCAGTCAGTACTTCTACCCGCAGAAGCAGACGCAGGTGATGAACGAGGGCTGGGCCACCTTCTGGCACTACACCATTCTCAACCATCTCTATGACGAGGGAAAAATCAGCGATCGCTTCATGCTGGAGGTGCTGCACAGCCACACCAACGTGGTCTATCAGCCCCCCTACAACAGCCGGTATTACTCGGGGATCAACCCCTACGCCCTTGGCTTTGCCATGTTCACCGACCTGCGTCGCATCTGCGAGCACCCGACCGAGGAGGACAGATACTGGTTCCCCGATTACGCTGGCACCAACTGGGTCGAGACATTGCATTTCGCCATGCAGAACTTCAAGGACGAAAGCTTCATCAGCCAGTTCCTCAGTCCCAAGGTGATGCGCGACATGAAGCTGTTCGCCATCGATGACGACGATCTGAAGAACTACCTCAAGGTGTCCGCCATTCACAATGAAGAGGGCTACCGGCTGGTGCGTAGCACCCTGTCCGCTCAATACAACCTGAGCAACCTGGAGCCCAACATTCAGGTCTACAACGTGGCAGTGAAAGGCGATCGCTCCCTGACCCTGCGCTATGTTCCCCACAATCGCATCCCCCTTGGCGAGTCACGTCACGAGGTGCTCAAGCATCTGCATCAACTGTGGGGCTTCGATGTGGTGCTGGAGCAGGACAATGGCGAGCTATCCGCAGATATCATCGGCCGTTGTCCGGACCGCAAGAGCATGACCTGACGTCAGTACCGGGCATAAAAAAACGCGCCATCAGGCGCGTTTTTCTTGGGTCAGGGCAATCAGTTGTCACACAGGTTGCTTGGCATGTCCTGACGCAGACGGGTCCAAAGCTTGCCAGACTCGATACCGTACTGGCGTACCGTCATGAACACGGCTTCGTGATCCTTGGTTTCGGCCAGCTTGCGCAGCGTCTTGTAGTAGGCATCTGCGGTTTCCCGCGCCTGCTTGTCCGAGAAGTAGTAGCGGCCAACCCGGCTGTACAAGCCCTTGAAACCGTTGAGGATCAAGGCATAGATGGGGTTGCCAGAGGCAAACGAAAGCTGGTGATGCAAACGGTAGTCGAAGTCCGCATAGGCCTCGGCCGTGTTCTCCACATCATCGGCACCACGCAAGATCTCGGCGGCCTGTTCCGGGTTGTTGCGAATGGCGCCACGGATGAAGATGGTGCAGATGTTGGTCCGGGCGGAGAGCAGTTGTGCCACCAGATCAGGCACCTTGTCCTGATCGAGACGCGCCAGGGTCTCCAGGATGTTGAGACCGGAGGTTTCCCAGAAATTGTTGACCTTGGTCGGTTTGCCATGCTGGATGGTGAGCCAGCCATCACGGGCAAGGCGCTGCAACACTTCACGCAAGGTAGTGCGAGTCACGCCGATCAATTCGGACAGCTCGCGCTCCGCCGGCAGAATGGATCCAGGAGGAAAGCGATTGTTCCAGATGGACTCGATGATGTATTCCTCGGCAAACCCGGCAGGGCTTTGCGCTTTAATGACCATGTAATGACTCTGTTGTAGTGCGTAAAAAGGCCCCCGAATAATAGCAAAGCCGGTCATGCTGGCAAGCAGAAGGTCGGTCCTCTGCTCACATTACCCCGATCTTTTTGTTAAAAATATGTATGCGGCGACAAGTGAGGAGTCAACCAACACCAAATGATGGGAATATAAGCGTTTGCTCGCTGGGCAAGTTCAGCGACCTTATTTATAGTTATCGCTCCCTTGATTAAAATCATGTGCAATCAATCTGATACAGGTGAATATCCGGATGTTCGGCTCGGGTCGGGCTCGACTGCATAGACGCAGATATCAACAACAGAACAGAGAACCATCATTATGCCAATCAGCCTAGGGCGCGCGTTTACAAAGAACTTTTTGGGCAATGCTCCGCGATGGTACAAAATTGCCATCGTTCTATTCCTGCTGATCAACCCGATCATTTTCTACGTTGATCCCTTCCTGGCCGGCTGGCTGCTGGTTGTCGAGTTCATTTTCACCCTGGCCATGGCACTCAAGTGCTATCCGCTGCAACCGGGCGGACTCCTGGCCATCGAAGCCGTGCTCATCGGCATGACCTCCGCCAACCAGATAAAGCATGAGCTGGTGGCCAATATCGAAGTGCTTCTGCTGCTGGTCTTCATGGTGGCCGGCATCTACTTCATGAAGCAGTTGCTGCTCTACGTCTTTACCAAGATGCTGGTGCGCATCCACTCCAAAACGTTGCTTTCTCTCGCCTTCTGCCTGGTGTCTGCCTTCCTCTCCGCGTTCCTTGATGCCCTGACCGTGATCGCCGTGGTCATCAGCGTCGCCACCGGCTTCTACGCCATCTACCACAAGGTGGCCTCCCGGGATGAGTCCGGCAATCTGCATCATGATGACGAAGAGATTGACGAGCTCTCCCGCCAGCATCTGAACGAGTTTCGTGCTTTCCTGCGCAGCCTGATGATGCACGCCGCCATCGGTACCGCCCTGGGGGGCGTCTGCACCCTGGTCGGCGAACCCCAGAACCTCATCATCGGTGAACAGGCCGGGTGGCACTTCGGTGAATTTGCCATTCGCATGGCACCAGTCACCATTCCGGTCTTCATCTGCGGCCTGCTGACCTGCATCCTGGTCGAAAAATTCCGCTGGTTCGGTTATGGCGCCCGCTTGCCCGAGCCCGTGCGTCACATCATGGAATCCTACGAACGCGACGAGGACGCACAACGTACCCCGCAGGACAAGGCCAAGCTGATCGTCCAGGCGCTGATTGCCACCTGGCTTATCACGGGTCTTGCCCTCCATCTGGCTGCAGTTGGGCTGATCGGCCTGACGGTCATCGTGCTCGCGACGGCGTTCACCGGCGTGACTGAAGAACACGCGCTTGGCAAGGCATTCCAGGAGGCTTTGCCATTCACCGCCCTGCTCACCGTCTTTTTCAGCGTGGTGGCGGTCATCATCGATCAACAGCTGTTCAAGCCGGTGATCCAGTGGGTACTGGCGGCCAAGCCGGAGGATCAGCTTGCCCTCTTCTACCTGGCAAACGGTCTGCTCTCCATGGTCAGTGACAACGTCTTCGTCGGCACCGTCTACATCAACGAGGTGAAGACCGCCCTGATAAACGGCGCCATCAGCCGCGAGCATTTTGATCTGCTGGCCGTGGCCATCAACACCGGCACCAACCTGCCGTCGGTCGCCACCCCCAATGGCCAGGCCGCATTCCTCTTCATGCTCACCTCGGCCCTCGCTCCCCTGCTGCGCCTCTCTTATGGCCGCATGGTCTGGATGGCGCTGCCCTATACTCTGGTGCTGGGGCTTGTCGGCTTTTTCTCCGTGGAACTGCTCCTCGGTCCTGTAACCGAATGGTTCTATCAGGCAGGGTGGTTGCTGGATCATGGGGCACTGCCACTGCCCACCCCGTCCACACACTGATCATGAAAGGGGCTGTTCGGCCCCTTTCTTTTCAGATGGGGCTCTGCTCTAATTCAGCCACTATTTTTCTCTGAGAGATCAATCAGATGATCGAGTATCTTCGCCGCATTGCCAGTCATCGCCTGGCCTGGGGATTGCTGGCAGCCTCCGCTTTCGCGCTGGAACTCTGCGCCCTCTTCTTCCAGCACGTGCTGGGTTTGCACCCTTGCGTGATGTGCATTTATGAACGTATCGCCCTCCTCGGCGTACTCACGGCCGGCCTCCTCGGCATGGTCGCGCCAGAGCGCTGGTACCTGCGCTGGAGTGCCATGCTCCTGTGGGGTTACAGCGCCTTCTGGGGCCTGAAACTGGCGCTCAAGCATGTGGATTACCAGATGAACCCCTCCCCCTTCAACGTATGCGAGGGATTTGTTGACTTCCCTGCCTGGGCACCACTGGATAAGTGGGTTCCCTGGATGTTCTACCCGGACGGCGACTGCAGCGAGATCAGCTGGCAGTTCCTCGGTTTCTCCATGCCGCAGTGGCTCGTGGTCATCTTTGCCGCCTATCTGCTGGTGTTCGTCATCGTGGCTGCTGGCAACCTGATAAAAGGGCGCTGCTGCAACTAGTTCGTCACTCGACCCTAAGAAGGGAGCCCATGGCTCCCTTTTTATTTCCTCTTTATCGCCTCACGACCCCATGCCCAGAGGGCCGGATCTCCTTCTCCCTGTTCTGCCAATGAAGTGGCTGCCTGCGGGTGTGCATCATCGTAACAGGCCACAAGCGGGTCAAAGGGCGCAGCAGCGACCTGCCACTCGGCCTACCAACAAGAAGGGAGCCATCGGCTCCCTTCTTTCATGTCGTGCACGGCGATGTCACGCGCCTTCGGAGGTAGCCTTGCTGGCACTTCTCCTGGCCTTCACCATGCCGATCACCATGGGCAACAAGGAGACCGCGATGATGCCGAAGATGAGCAGGGTAAAGTTGTGGCGCACTACCGGCAGATTGCCAAAGAAGTGGCCGGCATAGACGAAGGAGAGCACCCACAAGAGCCCCCCCACCAGGTTGAACGCCAGGAAGCGGGGATAGGTCATGGCCCCCATGCCCGCCACGAAGGGGGCGAAGGTGCGCACTATGGGCAGGAAGCGGGTGATGATGATGGTCTTGCCGCCATGCTTGGCATAGAAGGCATGGGTCTTGACCAGATAGTCCCGGCGAAAGATTTTGGAATCGGGGTTGCGAAACAGCTGCTCACCGAAGAAGTGGCCTATGGTGTAGTTCACCACGTTGCCGAGCACCGCGGCGATGATCAGCACGGCGGCTAGGGTGTGCACGTCCAACACGCTGCCCACGGTGAGGGCACCTGCAGCAAACAACAGGGAGTCCCCCGGCAGGAAGGGAGTCACCACCAGCCCGGTTTCACAGAAGATGATGAGAAACAGGATGGCGTATACCCAGACGCCATAGTTCTCGAACAGCTCTTTCAGATGCACGTCAACGTGCAGAATAAAGTCGATGGCAAAGAGGATCAGATCCATTTTTTGGTACCCATGAAGTGAACGGCGTGGAGTCTACGCCAATGAGACCTGGCTCACAATCTCCCCATGGTCCCCTTTTTCGAATCCCATGAAGGGAGTCATTCAGTCCCCCCTTCTTTTCCCCTCTCCCTGAACGTAGGCTTCTGCTCACTCGGCCTTGTCCAGAGCGGCCAGCACCTCGCCGGGCAAGCATTTCTCCCAGCCCCACAAGAGGAGCAGCAACAAGGTAGCGTCGTCGAGCCAGCCAAGGAGAGGCACCACATCGGGGACAACGTCCACCGGGCTGATGCCATAGAGCAGAATAAGGATCACCAGCCCCTTCGCCCACCAGGGCGTGCCTGGGTGGCGAAAGCCTTGATAGAGGCGGCGCAAACGCCGCCAGATGAGCCAGCGTCTGGTGCTCATGACTCGATCAGCTCGCCGCGCAGCCGCTGGATCTGATCCCGCAGCGCCGCCGCCTGTTCGAACTCCAGATCCCGCGCATGCTGGAACATCTGCTCTTCCATCCGCTTGATCTCCTTGCTGATCTCGCTGGCAGAGCGGGCATGGTACTCCCCTTGCGGTTCGGCAGCCTTGCGACTCCCCTTGCCCGCCTTGCCCGCCGTGCGGCTGCCCCCCATGTCCATCACATCGCCGATGGCCTTGTTGAGCCCCTTCGGCACGATGCCGTGTTCCAGGTTGTGGGCGTGTTGCAGGGCGCGTCGCCGCTCGGTCTCTTCGATCGCAACCTTCATGGAGTTGGTGATGGTATCCCCGTAAAGGATCACCTTGCCGTTGAGGTTGCGCGCTGCCCGGCCGATGGTCTGGATGAGGGAGCGGGTGGAACGCAGGAAGCCCTCTTTATCCGCATCCAGAATGGCCACCAGGGAGACTTCCGGCATGTCGAGTCCTTCGCGCAGCAGGTTGATGCCCACCAAGACGTCGAACTTGCCAAGGCGCAGGTCGCGGATGATTTCCACCCGCTCCACGGTATCAATATCCGAGTGCAGATAGCGCACCCGTACCTCGTGATCCGCCAGGTATTCGGTCAAGTCCTCCGCCATCCGCTTGGTCAGTGTCGTGACCAGCACCCGCTCCTCCACCGCCACCCGCTTGCGGATCTCGGAGAGCAGATCGTCCACCTGGGTGCTGACCGGCCGCACTTCCACCTCAGGATCGAGCAGGCCGGTGGGACGCACCACCTGCTGCACCACGTCACCGCCTGACTTCTCCAGCTCGTAGGGGCCGGGGGTCGCCGAGACGAACACCGTCTGGGGCATCAGCGCCTCGAACTCGTCGAACTTGAGGGGCCGGTTGTCCAGCGCCGAGGGAAGCCGGAAGCCGTACTCCACCAGGGTCTCCTTGCGGGATCTGTCCCCTTTGAACATGGCGCCGATCTGCGGCACCGTGACGTGGGATTCGTCGATGATGAGCAGGCCGTCCCCCGGCAGGTAGTCAAACAGGGTGGGCGGCGGCTCACCCGGTGCGCGGCCGGAGAGGTAGCGGCTGTAGTTCTCTATACCGGAGCAGTAACCCAGCTCCTGCATCATCTCAATGTCGAACTGGGTGCGTTGGCTGATGCGCTGCTCCTCCACCAGCTTGTTGAGGTTCATCAGCTGCTCGCGCCGCCCCTTGAGCTCCTCCTTGATGTGCTCGATGGCACCCAGAATGGTCTCCCGCGGGGTGGCGTAGTGGGTCTTGGGGTAGATGGTGTAACGCACCACCGTCTGCTCGATGGCGCCGGTCAAGGGATCGAACAGGGAGAGGCGTTCTACCTCTTCATCAAACAGCTCCACCCGCAGGGCCAGCTTGTCCGATTCGGCGGGGTAGATGTCGATCACCTCCCCCCGCACCCGGAAGGTGCCGCGCTGGAAGGCCATGTCGTTGCGGGTGTACTGCAGTTCGGCGAGGCGGCGCAGGATATCCCGCTGATTGATCACGTCCCCCACTTTGAGGTGCAGCATCATGCTGAGGTAGGCCTGGGGATCCCCCAGACCATAGATGGCCGATACCGAGGCGACGATCACCACGTCGCGCCGCTCCAGCAGCGCCTTGGTGGCTGACAGCCGCATCTGCTCGATGTGATCGTTGATGGAGGCATCCTTCTCGATGAAGGTGTCCGTGGTCGGCACATAGGCTTCGGGCTGGTAGTAATCGTAATAAGAGACGAAATACTCCACCGCGTTGTCGGGGAAGAACTCCTTCATCTCCCCATAGAGCTGGGCCGCCAGGGTCTTGTTGGGGGCCAGGATCATGGTGGGACGATTAAGAGTCGCGATGACGTTGGCCATGGTAAAGGTCTTGCCCGAACCGGTCACCCCGAGCAGGGTCTGGTGGGCCAGTCCCGACTCGATGCCATAGAGCAGCTGGGCGATAGCCCTCGGCTGATCCCCGGCGGGTTGAAACTGGCTGGCCAACTGGAATAACTTGCTCATGACGACTCCCGGCAAAAAACGGCAAGGGAGCAGTGTACCCCGAGTTGAAGGAGCTGGGTATCCGCTCACCCTCCCTGATGGCTATTGACCCTGAAATACGACCTCTGTATGATGCACCTCCTTGCCTGATGTTCCCCCGTAGTTCAGTCGGTAGAACGGCGGACTGTTAATCCGTATGTCACTGGTTCAAGTCCAGTCGGGGGAGCCAATTCCTCACCATCTCGGTGCAAGTTATCCACTTTAGTGCTTTCCTCTTCCAATTTTAATGCACAAGCCCCCCCCTGCGGCCTGACTCCCTTTTGATATCCCGTTACTGACCAGCAGCGTTTTGTTCTGCTGCGTATAACTATTTGATTTTTATAGAAACAATTTATTGCAGGTATTTTTTGAACAGTCCTTGCAGCCCAGTATTGGCGCGGCTTTCAGCCTGATCGCCAAGTTTCATAAACAGGGTTATCCACAGTTTCTGTGGGTAACTTGACCAAAGCCACGGTTCATCTGGGCTGGCAGCCATTGTCCCCGGTTTGCGATGGCTGCCCCCGCTCTTCCCCATTTTCTGCTGTTTTTCCCTTCCCCCCTAAATGGGATGAATCGACTCGCGGTGCTGCCTGTGGGGGATTTTTTTTCGCTATGCCGCGTCCTGCGGGTCAGCCCTCGCCGGATGAGTCATGAGTCTCTTTTGTTACCCTTCAATTTCCTCAGTGGAAAATGCTGAAAAACATGCCCGTTTGCTCCCCATGCAGCAGGTAATAAATTGTCCACAGGAGCGTCATCCCCTCTCTGCTCGACAGCATATTTCACTCATTGACAGCGGGCCTTGCAGCGTAAAATAGAGGTGTTTTCCCCAGCCCCCCCTCGCATCCCTATCTTCATCGAAGAGACCAGCACTTAACTGGCTGTTAATCCGCTTTGGCGCTTCTTTCTTGATACAGGATCCGGCACAATATCGGCCCCACTTTTATCCTCGGTTTTTCCGGGCATGACCATAGATTTCGTGACACTGCTACATCAAAGCGACTCCCTGCTGCTGTTCGTGGTACTAGCCTTCGGGCTGCTGCTGGGCAAGGTACGCATCGGCAACTTCCAGATAGGCAACACCATAGGCGTGCTCTTCACCGCCCTGCTGTTTGGCCAGATGGGATTCCAGTTTTCCACCTCCACTGAAAACGTCGGCTTCATGCTGTTCATCTTCTGTGTGGGAATTGAAGCGGGGCCGCACTTTTTCAGCGTCTTCCTTCGCGACGGCATCCACTACATCACCCTGACCCTGGTGATCCTGCTGTCGGCCCTGCTGCTGACCGTGGGGCTCGCCAAGTTCTTTAATCTGGGGCCCGGCATGGCCGCCGGCATTCTGGCAGGTTCCCTCACCTCCACGCCGGCCCTGGTGGGGGCGCAGGACGCCCTGCGAAGCGGATTGCTCAACCTGCCCCACCAGACCGACATGCAGTCGGTGCTGGACAACATGGGCATCGGCTACGCCCTGACCTACCTGGTGGGGCTGGTGGGGCTGATGCTGGTGGTGCGCTACCTCCCCTCCCTGGCCAGGCTGGATCTCAACACCGAGGCCCAGAAGATCGCCCGCGAGCGAGGGCTCTCCGACAGCGAGAGCCGCAAGACCTATCTGCCCATCATCCGCGCCTATCGGGTCGGCCCAGAGCTCGCCGCCTGGATCGGGGGGCGTACCCTGCGGGAGACCGGCATCTATCCCCACACCGGCTGCTATGTGGAGCGCATTCGCCGCAACGGCATCCTGGCGAGCCCCGACGGTGATGCCGTCATTCAGGAAGGGGACGAGATAGCTCTGGTGGGCTACCCCGAGAGCCACGAGAAGCTCGACGTCAACTACCGCAACGGCAAAGAGGTGTTCGATCGCAACCTGCTTGACCTCCAGATCGTCACCGAAGAGATCGTGGTGAAGAACGATGCCGTGGTGGGTCGCCACCTGGTGGAGCTCAACCTCACCGAGAAGGGGTGCTTCCTGAACCGGGTGGTGCGCTCCCAGATCGAGATGCCGTTCGATCGCAATATCATGCTGCAAAAGGGTGACGTGCTGCAGATCAGCGGCGAGAAGCAGCGGGTCAAGCTGCTGGCCAACAAGATCGGCTTCATCAGCATCCACAGCCAGACCACGGATCTGGTGGCCTTTGCCACCTTCTTCGTGCTGGGGCTGCTCATCGGCTCCGTCTCCCTGGTGTTCGGCCAGATCGAGTTCGGCCTCGGCAACGCCGTCGGCCTGCTGCTGGCGGGGATCCTGATGGGCTACCTGCGGGCCAACCACCCGACGGTAGGCTATGTGCCGCCTGGCGCCCTGCGTCTGGCCAAGGATCTCGGCCTTGCCGTCTTCATGGTGAGCACCGGCCTCAAGGCGGGGGGTGGCATCCTGGATCACCTGAGCGAGGTGGGGATGGTGGTGCTCTTCTCCGGCATGCTGGTCACCACCTTGCCGGTGCTGGTCGGCTACCTGTTCGGGGTCTGGGTGCTCAAAATGAACCCCGCCCTGCTGCTCGGCGCCATCACCGGCGCCCGAACCTGCGCCCCGGCCATGGACGTGGTGAACGAGGCCGCCAACAGCTCCATCCCGGCGCTCGGTTACGCCGGCACCTATGCGGTGGCCAACGTGATGCTGACCCTGGCGGGCTCCTTCATCATCGGCTTCTGGTTCTAGCCAGGCGGGCCCGCAACACGCAGAAAAAGAGGAGCCTCGGGGCTCCTTTTTTCATGGGTAGACGGCCAGGGGGTTGAATAGTGGAAATCGTGCTATGGGGCCTTCTCTATCAAACCCAATAAGCTAAATCACCCGCAAGGCGCCACTTACACTCAATAAAACGAGTGAGGTGTACGTTATGAAATGCTTATGGATTGTCGTGATCTGGCTGTTCTGCTCCCTGACGCCAGCCTGGGGGGCCGAATCCGACAAGCAGGCGGCCACCAATGAGGAAACGGAAAAAAGCGCCCTGAGCTTCGAGGGCAACGAGCTTGCCAAACCCATGCTGGGCGACCTTGACGCCATGCTGGAGCGCCGCTCCATCCGGGTACTGACGACCTACAACAAGACCGGCTACTTCATCAACAAGGGCGTGCAACGGGGGGCCACCTACGACGCCTTCGTCCAGGTCGAGAAGCGGCTCAACGAGCAACTGCGCAAGGACAAGGCCATCAAGCGCCACCTCAAGGTGCACTTCGTCTTCATTCCCGTGGCCCGGGAAGCCCTGCTGAGCGCCCTCATCGCCGGCAAGGGGGACATCGCCGCCGCCAATCTCACCATCACGGACAAGCGCAAGGAGCAGGGCGTGACCTTCACCGATCCCCTGCTGCAAGACGTGCGGGAGCTGCTCGTCTCCGGCCCCTACTCGCCCAAGGTGGAAAGCGCCGCCGATCTGGGGGGAAAACGCATCTACGTGCGCCCCTCCTCGAGCTATTTCGAGAGCCTCATGGCTTACAACCAGGCGCGCAAGTCGGCGGGAGAGCCCCTCATCGACCTCCAGCCCGCCTCGGAGGTGCTCGAAGATGAAGATCTGGTGGAGATGGTGAACGCAGGCCTGCTCCCCTTCATCGTCATGGACGAGCACAAGGCCCGCTTCTGGCAAAAGATTTTCCCCGGGATCACCATTCACGACACCCCCGTGTTCCGGGAAGGGGGCGTCATCGCCTGGGCGGTGCGCAAGGAGAGCTCCCAGTTGCTCGCCATGCTCAACGAGCAGATAAAGGCGCTGCGCGGCAAGGCGACGGGGGATGAGATCCTGGCCCGTTATCTCAAGCAGAACAAGTTCGTCAAAAGCGCCGCCGTCGAGGCGGAGCGCAAGAAATTCCTGCAGGTGGTCGAGCTGTTCCGTGAATATGGCGAACGCTATGACATGGACTGGCTGCTGATGGCGGCTCAGGGCTACCAGGAGTCCGCCCTCAACCACCAGGCCCGCAGCCATGTGGGCGCCATCGGCATCATGCAGATCATGCCCGCCACCGGCAAGGGGCTGAAGGTCGGCGACATCCGCAAGCTCGAGCCCAATATTCACGGCGGCGTCAAATACATGCGCTGGATGATCGATCACTACTATGCGGACGAGCCCATGACCGCCCTCGACAAGGCCCTCTTCTCGTTCGCCTCCTACAATGCCGGCCCCGCCCGGGTGGCGCGGCTCCGCACCGAGGCCAGAAAACGGGGGCTGGATCCCAACGTCTGGTTCCACAATGTCGAGTACGTGGCGGCAGAGAAAATCGGCCCCGAGACGGTCACCTATGTGGGCAACATCTACAAGTACTACATCGCCTACAAGCTGGTGATGGAGCAGGTGGCCCTGCGCCAGCAGGCGAGCGATGCCCTGAAACAGGAGGCGAAGGAGGACGTCAGCACATCGGCGGCGAAACCGACCCAGTGATCCTTGCCGGACGAGGCGCCCATGGCGCCTCGTCTCTGTGCACATCCTTCTGTGGCCCGTGACCAGAATGAACACAATGGGCACAACAGCCTTAATAGCCATTACGGTCAGATTGTTTTCCAATCAGACATGATTAATTAACCTTCTTGCAACAACCACAAGGAGAGCACCATGTTGCAAGGAACCCTCAAACGCACCCTGATCGGTAGCCTGCTCGCACTGAGCGTCGGCGCCCACGCCCAGATCAACGAAGTCCACTTCCTGATCCCGGGCGGCGCTGGCGGCGGCTGGGATACCACGGCCCGCGGCACCGGTGAAGTGCTGGCCAAGTCCGGTCTGGTCAAGACCGTCTCCTACCAGAACATGTCCGCCGGTGGAGGCGCCAAGGCCATCGCCCACCTCATCGAGACCTCGGCCCAGTCCGACAAGACTCTGATGGTCAACTCCACCCCCATCATCGTCAAATCCCTCTCCAAGGAGCTGCCCCAGTCCTTCCGTGACCTGACGCCAGTGGCCGCCATCATCGCCGACTACCAGGCGCTGGCGGTGAAGGCTGACTCCCCCTATCAGAACTGGGCCCAGCTGCTGGCCGCCTACGAGGAGAACCCGGCCAAGGTGAAGATTGCCGGGGGTTCCGCCCGTGGCAGCCTGGATCACCTGGTCGCCGCCCTGACCTTCAAGAACGCCGGGGCCGACGCCAGCAAGCTGCGCTACGTCGCCTACGATGCCGGTGGCAGCGCCATGGCCGCCGTGCTGGCCGGAGAGACCCAGGCCATCTCCACCGGCTTTGGCGAGGCAATGGAAGCGGTCAAGTCGGGCCAGATGCGGATCCTCGGGGTCACTTCCGACAAACGCCTGCCGGGGGCGGAGCAGATCCCCACCTTCAGCGAGCAGAACAACCCCACCATCTTCGCCAACTGGCGCGGTTACTTCGCCTCCCCCACCATCAGCCCGAAGAAATCCGCCGAGTTTGCCGCCCTGCTCAAGCAGATGTACGACAAGCCGGAATGGGAAGTGGTCCGCAGCCGCAATAGCTGGACCAACCTCTACCAGTCAGGTCCCGAGTTCACCGCCTTCCTTGACGGCCAGGAGCAGCAGATCGGCGGCCTGATGCGCGAGCTCGGCTTCATCAAATAACCCTCGCTGTCCCATCGCAGGCGGGCGCAGGCCCGCCGCTCATGTTGGAGTCAAAAGATGAACATTACCAAGGAGCGACTGGGGGGCCTGCTGTTTCTGCTGCTCTCCCTCGCCTATGGCTACTACGCCACCGAGATACCGGGCTACCCCGGCGACGAATACGAACCCTTCACCGCCAGCACCCTGCCCTATGCCCTGGCCGGGATCGGGGCGCTGCTCTCCCTGCTGCTGGTGCTCTTCCCCGGGGGCGAGCCCCTGCGCCGGGAAGAGGGGGACTGGCGCCGGGTCTTCATCCTGCTCGGGCTCATGGTCATCTACGGACTGGGGCTCACCTGGTTTGGCTTCGTGCTCTCGACCATCGCCTTCCTGAGCGTGGGCATCCGGGTGCTCGGTGAACCCAGCCTGCGCTACGGCCTGATGATCAGCGTCCCCTTCTCCATCGGCTTCTGGGCCCTGCTCACCAAGGGGCTCAACGTCTATCTGGAGCCGGGTCGCCTGTTCACCCTGCTCGGTTTCTAAGGAGTCACCATGTTAGACGGAATCTTGCAAGGACTCGGCACCGCACTGCTGCCGGTCAACCTGATGATGGTGGTGCTTGGCTGCTTCATCGGCACCTTTATCGGCATGTTGCCGGGCCTTGGCCCGGTCACCGCCATCGCCCTGATGATCCCCATCACCTATGGCCTGGATCCGGCCTCCGGCATCATCTTGATGGCGGGGGTCTATTACGGCGCCATCTTCGGGGGCTCCACCTCCTCCATCCTGATCAACGCCCCCGGCTGCTCCGCCACCGTGGTCACCGCCTTCGACGGCTATCCCCTGGCCTGCAAGGGACAGGCGGGCAAGGCGCTGGCCATCGCCGCCTACGCCTCCTTCACCGGCGGCACCCTCTCCGCCATCATGCTGATGGTGGCGGCGCCCCTGCTCGCCAAGGTCTCCCTCTCCTTCCAGTCGGCGGACTACTTCGCCCTCATGGTGCTGGGCCTCTCCGCCGTGGCAGCCTTTGCCGGCAAGGGGCAGGTGCTCAAGGCGCTGATCATGGCGCTGTTCGGCATCATGATCTCCACCATCGGCATCGACCGCAGCGTCGGGGTGGACAGGTTCACCTTCGGGCTGCCGGATCTGCGTGACGGCTTCTCCTTCCTGCTGCTGGCCATGGCCACCTTTGCCCTCGCGGAGATCCTGATGGCGGTGCTGCGCCCCGGCAAGGACAACAGCGAGGAAGAGGCAAGGCAGATGCAGCAGCTCGGCAGCCTCAAGCTGAGCAAGGAAGAGGTCAGGGAAATCGCGCCTCCCATCGCCCGCTCCTCGGTGCTGGGCTTTCTCATCGGCGTGCTGCCGGGAGCCGGCGCCACCATCGCCGCCTTCATGGCCTATGGGGCCGAGCGCAACATCGCCGGCAAACAGCGCCAGGAGCAGTTCGGCAAGGGCAGCCTGCGCGGTCTGGCCGCCCCGGAAGCGGCCAACAACGCCGCCTCCACCGGCTCCTTCGTGCCCCTGCTGACCCTGGGGATCCCGGGCTCCGGCACCACGGCCCTCATCCTGGGCGCCCTGGTGGCCTACGGCATCCAGCCGGGCCCACGTCTGTTCATGGAGCATCCGGACGTCTTCTGGTCGGTGATCATCTCCATGTATCTGGGCAACGTGGTGCTGTTGATCCTGAACCTCCCCCTCATCCCCTACCTGGCCCGGGTACTGGCGGTGCCGCGCCCCGTGCTCATCCCCATGGTGCTGCTGTTCTCCCTGACCGGGGTCTATCTGGTCTCCTTCAACACCATGGACATCCATGTGATGGCCATCGTTGCACTGATCGCCATCGGCCTGCGCCTGCTCACCTTCCCCATGGCCCCCATGCTGCTCGGCTTCATCCTGGGAGGCATGCTGGAGGACAACCTGCGCCGGGCCCTGGTGATCAACGACGGCAGCCTGAGCTTCCTGTGGGAGCGCCCCATCACCCTCGCCTTCACGGTGATCACCCTGACCATGTTGCTGCTGCCCGTCTGGCAGTGGTGGCAGGCTCGCCGGGCCCCCAAGGTGGAGCCTGCCACCAGCCACTGAATCGATGATCCTCTGCCACCTCTGAACCCTGACCATCACGCGCAGAGACCTTGATGCCCACGGGAAGCAAATCCTGATAAAAAGAGCGCCGAAAGGCGCTCTTTTCTTGTCTGGACAACAGGTTCCGGGCGACCGGATCACGGCTTGCTGTAACGCCGCTCCGGCCGCCCGACGGTGCCATATTCGAGCTCGGGGCTCGCCAGTTGCTGCCCCACCAGAAATTCCAGATAGCGGCGTGCCGTGGTCCGGCTCACCCCTATCCGGCTGCCTATCTCCTCGGCACTGGCGGCCTCCGGAGTCAGGGCCGTCAGCACCCGCTGCAGGGTGAGAGCATCGATGCCCTTGGGCAGTCCCTCTGCCGCCACCTGCTGCAACGGCGTACCGAACAGGGTGTCCACCGCCTGCTGGTCGATGTCGGCCAACGCCGCCAGGGCGGCGATGCTCTGACGGTACTTCTCCAGGGTGTCGCGCAGCCGCTCGAACACCACGGGCTTCAAGATGAAATCCACCACCCCGAGGCGCATCGCCTCCTGCAGGGCAGCGGCTTCCCGCGCCGCGGTGAGCAGGATCACATCCAGACTCGCCCCCGCCTGGCGCAGCTCTCTCAATAGCGAGAACCCCTCTCCATCGGGCAACCAGACATCCAGCAGCACCAGATCGGGCCGGAGGATCCCTATCTGCTCCCTGGCATCGAACAGGGTCAACGCCACCCCCAGCACCTCGAAACCGGGGAGGCGCTGCACGAAACGGCGGTGGATCTCGGCAATGGCGGGATCATCCTCGACGATCAGGATCTTGATCACTCACACCTCCTTGGGAATGTAACAGACGACGCAACTTCCCTGCGTCGTGGCTTCGATGGTGATCTCCCCCTGCAGGGCATCCAGGGTCTTGCGCACCAGGGAGAGCCCGATACCGTGTCCTGGCTCGGGCTTGCTGCTGACCCCCTGTTCGAACAACCTGTCCGCCAACTGCGGGTCGATGCCGCCAGCCCCGTCTTCCACCTCCAGCACCAGATCCTGCCCCAGATCGCTCAGGGAAACCCGGATGGGCTGATAGGGCGCACCGTGGCGGCGGGTCGCCTCGAAGGCGTTGTCGATGAGGTTGCCCAGCACCGTTACCAGCTGGGAACCGCTGACACGGGCAGGAATATCGTGCAGACGGGCATCGGGATCGATCACGAGCTCAAGACCGAGCTCGTGGGCCCTGTGGTATTTGCCGAGCAGCAACCCCGCCACCTTGGGTTTGGCGATGGCCCCCATCAGGAAGCCGAGCAGGGTCTGCTCGGTGGCCGCCTCCCGCCCGATGAAGGCGAGCGCCTCCCGGGTGGCACCGAGCTCAATGAGGCCGGCGATGGTCCCGAGCTGGTTGTTGTGTTCGTGGGTCTGCACCCGCAGCAGATCGCTGTAGGCCTGCACCTGGGAGAGCTGGGCGCTGAGTTCCGCCAGCTCGTCCTTGCGCCGAAAGCTCGACACTGCGCCGATCAGCTTGCCCTCGCGCACCAGCGGCAAGCGGTTGACGATGAGGGACTGGCCGTTGAGCACTATCTCCTCGTCAAACTGGGGGGTCTGCTCTTGCAGGATGGAGAGCATGCGACTGCCCGGCAGCAGGTGACCGATGGGCTGGCCGATGGCGCTCCTGGCGGTGGTGTCGTCCAGGCGCAGCAGCTTGATGCCGTTGGGGTTCAGGGAGGTGAGGCGCCCTTGCTCGTCGATGGTGAGGATCCCCTCGCGCACCGTGCGCAGGGTACAGTCGAGTTCCGCATAGAGACGCCCCATCTGCTCGGGTTCAAAGCCGAATATCGCCTTCTTGTAGCGCCGGGCCAGCCAGGCGGCGGCGACACTGTTGAGTACCACAATGAGCAATGTCATGGCCAGGCCAAAGCGCAAATAGCCCTGCAGATCCGCATCGATGTCCCGCACCAGATAGCCGACCGACACCACCCCGATGATCTTGCCCATCTCGTCCCGGATGGGCCCCTTGCCGCGCACCGAGACCCCAAGGGACCCTTGGGCCCTGGAGATATAGGCTTCTCCCTGCAGGGCACGCTCGGGATCATCCCCCACCATGGCTTTGCCAATCCGGTCCGCATTGGGGTGCACCAGGCGGCGTGCCTGCCTGTCCCCGATGACGATGTAGCTGGCCCCGACCTCGGCGCGGATCCGCTCCACCAGGGCATTGAGGCGGACCGTATCCGCCCGCTTCACCCCGGCGATGACGCCGGACTCTCGCGCCACCAGCCGTGCCACATCCAGGGCCTGATCCCCCACCTCACGGTAGCGCTGCTCGGCGACATAGTAGTAGCTGGCCCCGCTCAGCAACACCAGTTGCAACAGACTGACCAGACAGAGAATGAGCAGGAAGCGTCCTTGCAACCCGAGCCTCATGCCTCCTTGTCGCCTCGCAACAAGTCGAGCAGCAGACTGCCATCGCGCAGGGCCTTGTGCACCTGCACCGAGGTGGGTTTGGTGGGATCTTCGTAGAAGTGGGTGGATTCAATCTGCAGGCGCACCAGGTACTCGGCGGGCAACTGGCTTGCCAGGGACTGGTGCAACATGGGGAAGAGCAGTCGATCGGCCCGGGTGATCTCCCCCCCGAGCAGCAGCTTGCCCGGATTGAGCAGGCAGATGAGGTTCGCCAGCACCCGGGAAAGGCGGCCCGCCGCCTGGTGCAGGATGTCCTGACACAGGCTGTTGCCGGCCAGCGCCAGCTCGCACAGCTCGCGGATGGTGACGCTTTCGGGCAGATCGAACTCCTGCATCCGTTCGCGCAGCTCCCGATATTGCGCCTCCAGCGCCTGATTGGTCACCAGGGTGCAGGCGCAGCCGAAGCCACCGCAGTAGCAGCGCTGGCCATAGGGTTCGAGCTGCAGGTGGCTGAGATCCCCGAGCAGAGCCGACTCGCTCTCGATGAGCTGGCCATTGACCACCATGCCGACCCCGATGTCGTTGTGCACGAACACCAGCACCGCATCCGAGCAGTTCCTGGCGGCGCCCCACTCCCGCTCGGCCTGGATCCAGGTGCGCACGTCGCCGCTCACCAGCACGGGAACCGAGAAGGCTTCCTGCAGGGTGGGACCGAGGGGCCAGCTGCGCAGATCGTAATAGGGAAAATGCTTGACCATGCCGGAGTGGCGCTCCACCTGGCCGGGCAGGCAGAGGGCGATGCAGGCCAGACGCAGCGCCTTCTTGGGCAAAAAGCCCTCGATGGCCCGCACCAGGCTGGCCAGCAGCTCGGCACGCTCCGCCTCGTTGAAGACATGGCGATGGCGCGCCAGGGAGTGGCCCGCGAGATCGAACAGGGCCATGTCCACATAGCCGCGCCCCAGACGCATGGAGAGAAACTGGAAGCGGCGCTCGTTGATGCGCAGCAGGGTCTGGCGACGGCCACGCCCCACCGAGCTCTCGCCGCAGGTGACCACCAGGCCGCCGTCCAGCAGCTCGCGGGTGATCTTGGTGATGCTGGCTGGCGACAGGCCGGTCAGACGGGACAGATCGGTACGGGACAGCTCCTTGTGCTCCTCCAGGCTGGCATAGACCAGGCCGTAGTTGAGCTGACGGATCAAATCGATACTGCCTTTCACGATCTCATTCATAGGGTTGGGGCTAACGAAAAGAACGAATGGCGCGATTTTCACACATTCTGCGCCGATCCCCAAATTTGCCGTCTGGAAATCCTGTCCAGACGGCAAAAATGTGATTAGTAACGGAAGCGGGAGACGAGTTGGCGCAATTTGTCACCCGTGCCTGCCAGGGCGCGGGTGGTGGTGCTGGACTCCCCGGACGCCTCGGTCAGCTCGCTGACGATCTGCTGGATGGCCACCAGGTTCTTGTTGATTTCCTCGGAGACCGCGTGCTGCTCCTCGGCGGCCGTGGCGATCTGGATGTTCATGTCGTTGATGGTGCCGACCGCCGCCACCATGCTGTCCAGGGAGCTGGCGATGTGGCTCGCCTCCTGCACAGTCTCCTGGCTGCGTGCCTCGCTGGCCTGCATCACCTCCACCGCCTGCCTCACCCCGCCCTGCAGGCGCTGGAGCATCTCGTTGATCTCCTTGGTGCTCTGCTGGGTACGGCCCGCGAGGGATCGCACCTCGTCCGCCACCACCGCAAAGCCGCGCCCCTGCTCGCCCGCCCGGGCCGCCTCAATGGCGGCGTTGAGGGCCAGCAGGTTGGTCTGATCGGCGATGCCGCGAATGACCTCCACCACGGAGCCTATCTTGCCGGTCTCATGGGCGAGCTGTTCGATGACCCCGGCCGCCACATGCACTTCGTCCACCAGCCGGTTGATGCTGCCGATGGCGCTGTTCACCACCCCCCGGGCCGCATCGGACTCGCGGGCCGCATCGCTGGTGGCGCTGGCTGCGTTGGAGGCGCTCGCCGCCACCTCCTGGGCGGTGGAGCTCATCTCGGTCACCGCTGTCACCACCTGATCCGTCTCCTTGCCGTGGCCCTGCATCTGCCTGTCCGCATGTTCGCTCAGGCTATGCAGCCGATCCACAGCCCCCAGCAACTGGTGACTGGTCTCCCCCACCTGGCTCACCACCGACTGGATCCGCTCGACGAAGCGGTTGAAGGCGGCGGCCAGCTGCCCCACCTCGTCCTTGCTCTGCACCTTGAGGCGCTGGGTCAGATCCCCGTCCCCGTCGGCGATGTCGTTGAGTGCGGCAACCGCATCCGCCAGCGGGCGGGTGACCCGGTTGCCGATCACCACGGTGGCCGCCAGGGTCACCCCCAGGATCACCAGGATGAACAGCACCCCGGTTTTCAGGGAGCCATACATGGTCTCCTCCCGCTCGCTGCGCAGGGTGGCCAGCTCGTTGTCGATGTCGTCGATGTAGAAGCCCGTGCCCACGACCCACTGATATTTATCGAGCACCAGGTTGAAGGAGAGCTTGGGGGCATCCCGCCCGATAGAGGGCTTGTTGGTCCAGTACTCCGAGAAGCCATCTCCTTCCCGCGCCGACTTGATGATCCCCTGAATGAGGAAGGCACCCTTGGTATCCTTGTCCTGCCAGCGGTTCTTCCCCTCCATCTCGGGGCGGGTCGGCAGCAGCACGGTATTGCCCTGATAGTCGTAGACGAAGAAGTAGCCGTCGCTGCCATAGCGCAGCGGCCGCAATATCTCCTTCACCTGCTGGCGCACTTCGGGGCTGTCAGGCTTGCCGTAGCTGCCCTCGATGGCCGTCTTGGCCAGCATCAGATAACTGCTGAGCAGCGCCTTGCGCTCCTTGATTGCCCTCTCCCGCGCCACCACCAAATCCGACTCCAGATCGCTCCTGGCCACTAGGTAGTTGCTGAGATTGACCACCAGGGCCATCAGCAGCACGGGGATGGCCCCCAGTAACAGGATCTTCTGCTTAAGTGTCATTGTGTCACCCTTTGTGCTGTGTTCATTGCTGCATGATGTCTGCCTAAACGGCATGGGAAGCTGGCCGAAAGGGAAGTGCGTTCGCTACAATCCCGCCACCTTTAATTATCGACCAGATGAGCTGACTCATGAACCTATGTCCTTGCGGTTCCTCTCTTTTTCTTGCCAAGTGCTGCGGTGTACTCCACGCAGGTCAGCCCGCCGCCACCCCGGAGCAGCTGATGCGATCCCGCTACAGCGCCTTCGTGCTGGGATTGGGAGAATATCTGGTACACAGCTGGCACCCGGACTATCTGAACGGGTTGACCGCGGCCGACCTCTCATCGACCGACACCCGCTGGGATGGCCTCGAGATCCTCGCCAGCCAGGGCGGCCCCGATGACACCCTCGGCATGGTGGAATTCAAGGCCTGGTTCCTTGAGGGGGACGAACGTCACTGCCTCCATGAACGCTCCCGCTTCGTGCGCCATCAGGGGCGCTGGGTCTATACAGACGGCGAGCAGGATCCGGCGCCGCTGCGGGTGGGGCGAAACGACCCCTGCCCCTGTGGCAGCGGCAAGAAGTTCAAGAAGTGCTGCGGCTGAGGTTTCCCCCACGCCGCCCTCTGGCCAGCCCCCGGGCTGGCCTTCTTTTCCCCGTCATGCTTCCCCCTGCCCGCCTCGACGGTGACGTGAGGTTCATCACATTTCGCTCATCGCTTCACACTTAATGAGCGTTTACGAACATTAATTTGGCCCATATCAAACATTTTACGTCATGAAGGCGCCACACTGGCCTCATCTGGAAGAGATGAGACGGGCAAGAATGAAAAGAATCACCACACAAGTCGTCATCATAGGGGGGGGCGCCACCGGCGCCGGCATCATGCGCGATTGCGCACTGCGCGGCATCGACTGCATCCTGCTTGAGCGGGACGACATCGCCGCCGGCACCACGGGCCGCAACCATGGCCTGCTCCACTCCGGCGCCCGCTACGCGGTGACGGATCAGGAGTCCGCCCGCGAATGCATTCAGGAGAACCGCATCCTCAAGCGGATCGCCAGTCACTGTGTCGAGGACACCGGCGGCCTCTTCATCACCCTGCCGGAAGATGACATCCATTTTCAAAATACCTTCATGGACGCCTGCGCCCTGGCGGGCATCGACGCCCGCCAGCTGGATCCCGCCGAGGCGCTGCGCCTTGAACCCAACGTCAACCCGGCGCTGATCGGTGCCATCCAGGTGCCGGACGGCACGGTCGACCCCTTCCGTCTGGCTGCCGCCAACGTGCTGGACGCGAAAGAGCACGGCGCCCGCATCTTCACTCACAGCAAGGTGCTGGGGCTGCTGCGCACCCAAGACAGAGTGCACGGGGTCAAGGCGATCAACACCCGCACCGGCGAAGCGTTCGAGGTGGAGTGCCAGGAGGTGATCAACGCCGCCGGCATCTGGGGCCAGCAGATCTGCGAGTATGCCGACCTCGGCATCCGCATGTTCCCGGCCAAGGGCTCATTGCTCATCATGGATTACCGCCTCAACCAGCTGGTGCTCAACCGCTGCCGCAAACCGGCGGACGCGGACATTCTGGTGCCAGGCGATACCATCTCCCTCATCGGCACCACGTCGAGTCGCATCGATTACCACAAGATTGACCAGCTCACCGTCGAGCCCGAAGAGGTGGAGGTGCTGCTGCGCGAGGGGATAAAACTGGCCCCCATCATGGCCCGCACCCGATTGCTGCGCGCCTACGCTGGCGTTCGCCCCCTGGTGGCAGTGGATGGCGACGAGTCCGGCCGCAACATCAGCCGTGGCATCGTGCTGCTGGATCACGCCGAACGTGACGGCCTCCAGGGGTTCAACACCATCACCGGCGGCAAGCTGATGACCTATCGTCTGATGGCGGAATGGGCCACCGATCTGCTGGCGAAAAAACTGGGCAACAGCAAACCGTGCCGCACCGCCGAGCTCAACTTGCCCGGCTCGCGGGATCCGGAGAAGGTCTCCGCCCCCGGCCTCTCGGCACCGGCCGAAGGGTCTGCCCAGTTTCGCCATGGCGAGCGGGTCATCGCCTTTTTCCGCGACAACCCCAAGGCCAACGCCCTCATCTGCGAGTGCGAGATGGTGACCGCGGGCGAGATTGAATACGCCCTGCGGGAGCTGGACGTGGACAACCTGGTGGACTTGCGCCGCCGCACTCGTCTGGGCATGGGCCCCTGTCAGGGGGAGCTGTGCGCCTATCGCGCCGCCGGCCTGATGCAGGAGTACGGCAAGGCGGACGGTCGTCAGGCCTGCGTCATGCTGCGCCAGTTCCTGGAGGAGCGCTACAAGGGCACCCGGCCCGTGCTCTGGGGCGATGCCCTGCGCGAAGCCGAATTTACCTACTGGATCTACGAGGGGCTGTTCGGCCTTGGCGAGTGGACGGCCCCCCACCTGGTGAGCGAGCCCCCCTTCCCGCTCGATGCCAGCACCGCCAATTCCACCAAGGAGCGCAGCCATGAAATTTGACAGCATCGTGATCGGCGGCGGTATGGCGGGCCTCTCGGCAGCCCTGCGCCTGGCCGAGGCCGGCCAGAAGACCCTGCTGATGGCTTCCGGCCAAAGCGCCCTGCACTTCTCCTCCGGCTCGGTGGATCTGCTGGAGAGCGACGGGGATCCCCGCGCCGCCCTGCCCGCCTTCATGGCGGCCCATCCGGATCACCCTTACAGCAAGGTGGGGATGCAGAATATCGAGGGGAGTCTGGCCGACCTGCAACGCCACTGCGCCGCGCAGGGATTGCCACTGGTTCGCCAAGAGCGCAACCACCAGCGGCTGACCCCCATCGGCACCCTGAAATCCACCTGGCTCTCCCCCGACACTTGCGCCTGCATGACCGATGCACCCGCCCCGGACGCCATCCTGCTCGCCACCCTGGAGGGATTTCGCGATTTTCACCCGGCGCTCGCGGCGGCGAATCTCGCGACCCACGCCCGTTTTGCCCACAGCCGCATCCTGACCGGGGAAATTCGCCTGCCCCAGCTCGCCCAGTTCAGCCGCAATCCCCACGAGTTTCGCTCCGCCGACATCGCCCGCCTGTTCGACAAGCAGGGGCCAGGCCAGCAGGACCTGCTGGCGGATCTGGCCCGCGAGATCAGCCGCATGGTGCAGGGATGCGGTGTGCCTGGCTGTCGCCATATCGTGCTGCCCGCCTGCCTGTCGCTGGGACTGGTCGGCCCGCGTCTGAGCGAGCTGGAACGGCGCACCGGCTGCACCATCAAGGAGGTGGCCACCATGCCGCCGTCCCTCATCGGCATGCGGATGCAGGAGGCCCTCAAGCGCCGCTTCATGGCCCTTGGCGGCACCTTCCTCACCAGCGAGCGGGTGCTGGGCGCCCGCTATGACGGCGACAAGGTGATCGGGGTGCACAGCCAGCACGGGGAGGATCAGCTGTTCGAGGCGGACCACTTCGTGCTCGCCTCCGGCAGCTTCTTCAGCCGCGGACTGGAGTCGCGCCTCGGGGGCATTCGTGAACCCATCTTCGATGCCGACGTACTGAGCCTTGCCGAGCGCGACGCCTGGGCCGGCCGCCGCCTGTTCGACCACCATCCCTTCATGGGCTTCGGGGTCAAGACCGACGAGCGGCTGCGGGTGCTGCGCGGCGGCAGGCCCCTCACCAACCTTTACGGCGCCGGCAGCGTGCTGGCGCACTATGACCCCATTAAAGAAGGTTCCGGCTCCGGCGTGGCCGTTGCCACCGGCTGGCAAGCCGCTGGCCATATTCTGGCGGAGGGCTGAGATGAATCACATATTCCCACTCCAACGACACGGCGTGCTGGCCCACGACGATGCCCAATTCAAGGAGGGCTCTGGCTCAGGTGTCGCGGTCGCCACCGGCTGGCAGGCCGCCGGTCACATTTTGAGTTCAGCCCAATGATGATTTCGCCCCATATCCCGTGCCTTCACACCCAACGGGAGGAGAACTGACATGCTACTGGATCATGCCAACCAGACTTTCGATCAGTGCATCAAATGCACCGTCTGTACCGCCTACTGCCCGGTGGCCAAGGCCAACCCGGCCTACCCCGGCCCCAAGCAGGCAGGCCCGGATGGGGAGCGGCTGCGCATCAAGAGCCCCGAGCTCTTTGACAGCGCCCTCAAGTACTGCACCAACTGCAAGCGCTGCGAAGTGGCTTGCCCGAGCGGGGTGCGCATCGGCGACATCATCGCCAAGGCCAAGCACCAGTACAGCGGCTTCAAACCGGGGATCCGCGAGTTCGTGCTCTCCCACACGGATCTGATGGGCAGCATGTCCACCCTGATGGCCCCGGTGGTCAACTTCACCACCGGCCTCAAGCCGATGAAGCAGGTGCTGGACAAGGCGCTGGGGGTCTCCTCCCACCGGGACTTGCCCAAATATTCACAAGGCACCTTCCGCGGCTGGTACAAGAAGCAGAAAACGACTCAGGCCCGCTTTGCGCGCCAGATCGCCTACTTCCACGGCTGTTATGTGAACTACAACCACCCCCAGCTCGGCAAGGAGCTGGTGCAGGTGCTCAATGCCATGAACATCGGTGTCCAGCTGCTTGCGCGAGAGAAGTGCTGCGGCGTGCCGCTGATTGCCAACGGCTTCATGGACAAGGCCAGGCAGCAGGCGGCCTTCAATATCCAGCAGCTGGAGAACACCCTGCTCGGCAACGAGATGCCGCTCTTGGCCACCTCCTCCACCTGCGGCTTCACCCTGCGGGACGAATATCCCCACCTGCTGGAGCAGGACAACCACAAGGTGCGCGATCGCATCTCCCTGGTGACCCGCTTCCTGTGGAACGAGTTCGATCGGGGCAACAAACCAGCCATGAAGCCCCTCAATCTGCACATCGCCTACCACACCCCCTGCCACCTGGAGAAGATGGGGGGCGTCATCTATACCCTCGAGCTGCTGCGGGCCATCCCCGGCGTCAAGGTGACGGTGCTGGACTCCCAGTGCTGCGGCATCGCCGGCACCTACGGCTTCAAGTCGGAGAACTACGATACCAGCCAGGCCATCGGTCAGGGGCTGTTCGATCAGATAAACCGGCTCAAACCCGATCTGGTCATCACCGACTGCGAGACCTGCAAGTGGCAGATCGAGATGAGCACGTCGTTTCGCTGCGAACACCCGGTGCACCTGCTGGCACGGGCGCTGGCCTGACCGCCATCCCCCCGGTCCGCCCATCATCACGGGCACCGGCTTGGAAGCGACACGCCCCGGTCAATGTCAGCTCCCCCTCTGGCCGGCATTGACCGGGATCGGCGCGGCAAGGCCCTGACGCCGCCCGGGCAGCCCGATGGGAGGCCCGGGCGGCGAATTCCTTTGGTTGTTTGAACCACCCACACAGTGAAAAGCAGCAACAACACCCACCCCTTTAAAATCCATCTCCCATTACCACCACCAGGAAATATCAAGCCAGCATATTCAGCCAAAAAAAAGAGCCGGCATTCGCCGGCTCTTTGCATCATCTCACCCCATCAGGGGTGCTGGATGATCAGGCTGTGCTGATCCAGCATGGATTGCAGGATGTCGTGAGAGGAGGAGCCGCTCAGGTTCCAGCCACTCAGATCCACGTCCTTCAGGGTGATCTGCTGGGTGACATTGCCATCCCCCGCTGGGGAGACCGACAGGCTCACGTCACTCAGGCCGTTGCCGGTGCTGGTCACCGATGCCTGGAGATGACCCAGCAGGCCATCCACGCTGTTGTCGGTCACCCCCTTGAGCAGGTCCGCCAGATCGATCCTGTCCCCCTCCTGGGGACGGAAGTCGGTGATGGTGTCTATCGCCGGAGAGGCCGTCGTCCCCTCGTCGCCACTGCCCCACACGAAGAGATCGCTGCCGGCGCCACCGGTCAGGAAGTCGTTGCCCTGACCGCCCCGCAGCACATCATCTCCCATGCCGCCCAGGAGGCGATCATTGCCGGAGGAGCCGAACAGCCAGTCCCCCTGATCCGAGCCCAGCAGATCGTGACCGCTCTGGCTGTGGATGGTGATGGTCTCCGTGGCCGAGCTCAGGGTGCCGCCACCCAGGCTGGATTCGGCACTCAGGGTGAGGGCATGATCCCCCGCCGGCAGATCCTTGAGGTAGATGGGCACGGACTGGTCCATCGGCAGCAACCAGTCGTTGCCATCCGCGTGGCCGACGCTCTGGCCGTGCTCGTCCACCACCTGGGCGCTGCCGAGGTTCTGGATCCGCACCGACAGCTCACCCGGGGCCGGATTGACCACGCTGGCGCTGAGGTTGAGCGGCACCCAGGCCCCTTGCAACGCAAGGATATCGTGGGTGCCGACCCCCAATTGGGGATCGTCCGGCTCGGCCGTCACCTGGATGGCAATCTGGGCGCTGTCGGTCAGGACGCCACCGGCGCCAGTATTGCCCTGATCCGAGGTGGTGATGCTCAGGTTATCCTGCCCCCAGAAGTCCCTGGCTGGCTCGTAGTGCAGGTTGCCTGCCAGCAGGCCGTTGAGATCATCGAGCGACCCGACCAGGGTCACCACGCTGGTCCCCGCCCCCTGCACCGAGACGGCGCCTGCCGCCCCCAGCAGGGTCAGCACACCGTGCTCCACCCACAGCACCATGGAGATGGGCGCACTGCCCGCATCCACGTCCTTCACGCTGATCCCGGTGAGCGACAGGGAGCCATCCTCTTTCACCTGCAATGAGCCCGGCACCTGGGTGACAGGGGCATCATTGACCGGCTCGACCTCGATGGGCAGCACGTCGGTATCGCTCAGGGCGCCACCGCTGCCGGTGTTGCCAAGATCATTGGTCACCATGGTCAGGGCATCCTGGCCATTGAAGTCCTGCTCGCCCTGATAAGTCACGCCCCCTGCGAGCAAGGCATTGATGGCATCCTGGGAACCGCTCAGCACCAGGGTATTGCTGCCGCTGCCGCTCACCGTCACGCCACTGCCCGCCGCCAGTTCCAGGGTGCCGTGCAGCACGGAGAGGGTGACAGAGAGGGGGCTGTTGCCCGCATCCACATCGCTCACCTGCAGCCCGTGAATGGTGAAGGGCTGATCTTCCTGCGCCACCTGGGGCGTCGTCGGCAGCTGGTTAACGGGGGCATCGTTGACCGGTTGTACCAGGATGGGCAGCACATCGGTGTCACTCAGGGCGCCACCGCTGCCGGTGTTGCCCCTATCGTCCGTCACCATGGTCAAGGCGTCATTGCCATGGAAGTCCGGGTCCCCCTGATAGGTGACGCCGCCCGAGAGCAGGGCATTGAGATCCGCCAGGGTGCCGGTCAGCACCACATCGCCGGTACCGTTGCCGGTCAGGGTCACGCCGCTCCCGGCCGGCAGGGTCAGGGTGCCGTGCTCCACCGAGAGGCGCACTTCCATGATGCCGTTGCCCGCATCCACGTCCTTGACCTGCAGACCCTGGATGACGAACGGCTCGTCCTCCTGGGCCACCTGGGGATCATCGGGCAGCACGTTGACGGGGGCGTCGTTGACCGGGCTCACATCGAGATGGATGGTGCCGTTCACTTCCGGGCCGAGGGCGCCGTTGTCCAGGCTCTGGGCCGTCACCTTGATCGCCATGGCGTCGTTGGTCACGAGCTCCACCGCGTCGAGCTTGCCCCCATCCGTGGTGACCTGCCAGCGGCCACCGCCAAGATCCACCACGGTGCCGCTCACCCCGCTCGGCAGGCGGATTTCTGCCCCGTCCGGCACCCCTTCCAGGGTGACGCGCACCTGCTCGGGCCCGTTCTCGTGCACATTGCCGGCATTGCCGCCGGTGGCATGGGTATCCCGGGTCTCCACCCCCAGGTTCAGGGTGATCACATCCCCTTCGGTGCCGCTCGCCTGCTCCTGCATGTCGGTGATGACCGCATCCCCCACCGGATTGACGGTGACGGTGAAGCCCGCACTGGTTTCAAGGGGCAGGGTCAGCCCCTTGTCCAGGGTGAAGGCGCTCAGGGTCAGCTCCACGGTGCCGCTGAAGTCCGCAGGCGGGATCAGGGTCAGCTTGGAGAAGTCGGTGCCCACAGGCACCTGCCACACCCCGCCACCGTTGTTGACCGCCGGGGCGGACAGGGTGAAGCCATCCGGCACCCCCTTGATCTGCAACCCGACGATCTGCTCGGAGCCATCGTTGTCGATGAGGCTGGCCCCCAGCCCCCCCAGGCTCACGCTGCCATCTTCCTGGCCCGTGACGTTCTGGACCGTGAGGTTGGCCGGATCGTTCACCGGCAGCACCTCGAAGTTCACGTTGCCGCTCCAGCTCCCCCGATCCGTGCCCGTGGTGGCGGTATCGAGAATATCCACCGTCACCGCCAGCGGCACCTTGCCGCTGAAGTGTTCTTTGGGCACGAACACCAGATCCTTGAGGTCCGCCGGGTCGTTCACCGTGAGGGTGGCGACCGGCTGGCCGTTCTTGTCGAGGAAGTGACCATATCGGGGATCCACGGTCACGACCACCCGCTCCACGGTCTCGAGACCGCCATCGGCCACCGAGGGGCTGATGTCAGCGAGCTTGACCGAGAGATCGAGATGAATGTCGGTGTCTTCCAGGTTGTCAGGCTGGCCGTCGCCGTTTATGTCCTTCACGTTCAGTTGCAGCTCGGGCAGGCCATCCGCCCCGCCGTTGATGTCCACCTCCGGGGTGATGGAGAGGGTGACGTCCTTCTCCACCATCTTGGTGTCACCGCTCACGGTGTCGGTGTTGACCAGGCGCACATTGAAGTGCAGGCCGTCACCGGCATAGTCTTGCGGCAGGGTCAGGGTCAGGCGGTCGAGATCATCGAGGCCACCCGGCAGCTTGATGAGGTACTCGCCGTTGACAAAGTCGAAGGTGAGCCCCTGCACGTTGACGCCCGGGGGGAGACCAGTGATGACGATGCTGAGCTCGTCATGATCAGCATCTGCCGTGCCCAGGGTCACCATCTGCTTGAGCTGGCTGCCGAAGTTGACGCCGTGATCCTCCACCCCGGTGATGGGGGCGCTGTTGTCAAAATCGACATCGGCGGCCACCTGACCCGAGTGGGTCGCGCTATGGAAGTCGGCGCTGGCGGTGATCTCCCGATAGGCCGGGGCGCTCACATCCCCCTCGTTGTTGTCACCAAGGTCGACCCCCCTGGCGCTCACCTTGAAGGTGACGGTGCCGGTGAAGCCATCCGGCGAGCGCAAGGCATAACTGCCGAGGGCGTCGTGGGGCACGGTCCAGTTGCCCTGGCCGTCGTTGATCCCCCCCACCACCACGAAGCCGGGGGGCAGATCGCTGATCACCAGGTAGTCGATGACCTCATCGCTGCTGGGGTCCAGATCCTCGAACACGAAGACGCCGTCCAGCGGGATGTCGTGCCCGTCCGGGCTCTCCAGCTGACCGGTCTGCACCAGGTTGGCATCGGGCTCCACCACCGCCTGGATATCCACATGCAGGGTGCCGTCGATCACCTTCTGGGCAGTGGCGCTGGAGTCCACATCCACTTGTGTCACCGTGACATGGCTCTGGAGGGTGGTGTCCCTGTCGCTGTCCTCGGGCCCTTTCACCAGCAGCTGGCCACCGCCGAGCAGGCTTTGCAGCTCGGCGTCGCTCAAGTCCACGGCGCCGCCGCTCACGGTCAGCTGGGTCTCGACCCCGCCCACGCGGATCCAGACTTCATACCCGGGTTCGATACCGGAGAGGCTGAGGTGGGTCACCTTCTCGGCGCCGTCGGTCAGGTCAGGCTGCCAGTCGAGGACGGTGAACTGATCCTCCAGGCCATGGCTGGTCTTGGCATAGTCGGTAGCGTCGATGGCCGGCTCCACCTTGATGGTGAGGGGCACGTCGAAGCTTTTGTGATCGCCGTCATTCTCGGTCACCACCACGTGGCCGACCAGGTGCAGATCGGCGGTGCTGTTGGGCGGCGGCTGGATCTGCAGGTTGCCAAGGCTGGTCACATCCACCTGATAGAGAGGATTGCCCTTGCCATCGAGCCCGGCGAAGGTCAGGGTCAGCTCCTTGCCACTGCCGTCGAATACCTTGGCCCCTTCCGGCAGCCCTTCCAGCACCAGGTTGAGGGTTTCCGAGTGATCGAGCGGGGTATCCGTCCACTCCCCCGAGGTGAGCTTGAAGTCAAGGGGCGCCCGGCCATCCTCCTGGATGGTGATGCTGTAGCCGTTGCCATCCTGGGTCCAGTCGGTGGTATTGAGATCGAAATGGGGTTCATCCACCACCCCCACCAGATCCACGTGCAGGCTCTGGCTGCCGGTCTCCTTCTCGTTCACCACGGTGTGGGTCTGGCCGCTGGCATCGGTCAGAATGGCGGTGTCCTTCACCACCCCCTTGATGGTGAGATCGAAATCGACGTTGCTGTTTTTGGGCGGCAGCAGCTTGAGGTCATTGATGCGGTCATAGGGCACCTCGTAATAGCCGTTGGCATCCAGGTTGACCGCCACCCCACCGAGCAGCAGGGTGGCACCGGCGGGCAGGCCGCTGATGCGCACGAACAGCTGCTCGGAGCCATCCGTGGTGTCTCCCAGATGGGCGAGCCCAATCTTGCTGCCCAGATCGATCAGGGTATCTTCCTTGCCCTGGATCTCGCGCACCGTCAGCTTGGCGTCGTCCGCCAGCGGGTTCACGTTGACAATCACCTCCAGCGGATCGCCGAGGGCCGTCTCCTTGCCGGTCACCACCGGGGTCTTCTCGGTGCTCACCGGGGTCACAATGAGCTTGATGTCACCGCTGTAGTCCTTGCCGGGCACCACCGTCACCTTGTTGATGTCTCCACCGGCCACCGTATAGAGGCCGTTCGCCCCCGGGGTGAGCACCTTGCCGTTCAGGGTCAGCGTGCCCTGGCCGGACGCCCATTTGATCTGGTAGCTCAGGGTCTCGGAGCCGTCCGTATCGGTGAGACCCGCCTTGACGTTGAGGGCGATGCCGCTGCTGTCCTCGTCCGTGGTGTAGTGCTGGTGCGTGCTGCCCGCATCCCACAGGGGTTTGTCGGCAATGCCCTGCACCGTGATGTCCAGATTGCCGGTCAACACCGGGGGCTTGCTCCCCTCGGTGACCCCCACCTGCAACTGCACCGGGAAGCGCAGCGGAGCACCTCCGTTGTTGTAGCTCGAGTAGTCGTGGTTTGGCACAAAGGTGACACCGGTGAGCTGGAACTTGTCATCGGTGTTGGCCACCGCCACCATGGCCGCGGGCGGCACCTCATACCAGGTCTTGCCCCCCTGAGTGATGGTGGTCAGTGCGACGCCGTTGAAATAGAAGGTGCCCTGGGCGTTGGCTGGCGCCTGGATAAGCAACTGCTCCACATGCCCGCCTCGTCCCGGATGGTCAGGGTCAGAAGACCGTCGTCGGTATCTCCGTCGCCATCCACCAGGTGGAAGCCTATCTGCTGTACCAGGGTGCTGTTGCTGTGATCGATGCCCGATTTGGCGGTGAAGCTGTAGTCACCCTCGGCATTGATCACCAGGGTACCGATGATCTGCCCCGTGCCGTCCGTCACCGAGATGGTGGTGTTGCCCGTGGCGGCGATGGGGTGCTCGGTGCCATTGATGGTCACCGCTCTCACCACCGCATCATCCGCCCCCTCGCTGGCAGTGGCCAGCAGATCGCCGGTCACTTTCGCCCCTTCATTCAGGGTCTTGCTCGCGTCCACGGCCACGGGCACGTCGTCCTGCACGCTCACATGGCCGATCACTTCGGCACTCAGATCCCCGTCACTGTCCCGTGCCTGCAAGGGCAGCTGGATATCCAGCAGATCCTTGCCCTGGACGCTGTGATCCAGGTTGCCGGTCAGCTCGAAGGTGTAGCGGCCGGACACATCCAGGGTCAGCTTGAAGATGAGCTTGCCTGCGCTGTCCTTGCCAAGGTAGACACCCGGCTGGCTGTCTGCCCCTATGGTGACCGCCTTGCCCCCCGACGTCAGGGTATTGAGGGCGTTGAAGCGGGCCACATCCAGTTGCAGGGAAACCACCCGGTCACTCCCGGCGGCGATCGTCACCTGGCCGATGGCAACCTCTCCCGTGCCTGACGGGCTGGTGCCTCCATGCTGGCCACTGCCCCCGTTGAGGTCTGACTCCTTGACGGTCACCCCCTCGATGGCGGTGATCACGGGATCCGCCGCATCGGTGATCACCGCCGTGGTGCTGCCGGTGATCACACTGCCGTCGCTGTCGGTCACCTTCACCGGCAGGCTCAGGTTGAGCTTGTCGTCGGCACCGTGATCCAGGTTGGTGTGTACCGTCACCTGGTAATCGAGGGTTGCCTGGGTGTGGGCTTCGATGCGCCCCGGCACGCTCGGCAGGGTCACCGTCAGCACCAGGGTGCCGCTCGCAGTCACTGCCTGGAAGCTGTGGCCGTTGCTGCCCGCCACCTCTTGCCAGGTGAGGGTCTCACCGTTGTGGGTGATGGCCTTGCCACTCCCATCCACGACTTGGCCCGAGAGGGTCAGCCGCACGTCCACCACGGGATCGGAGTCCGCCGTGATGGTCAGGGTGCCGGTGGCATGCTGATCATCGCCGGTCTGGTTGTTGCCGGCGCCATCGAAGCGCCCTTCACTCACCGTCACACCGGTCAGGTTGAGGGTCGGTTTGTCCCCTTCCGAAATGCGGATGGTGAGGGTACCCGTGGTGCTGTCGTTGTTGCCGCTGCCCTTGTCGCTGTCGACGATGTTGAGCTTGAACGGCAGGTCGGTGGCGTTGCCACCGCTCTGGTGCACCCCCTGATAGAGGGTCACCTTGTAGTCAAAATCGTTGCTGGCGGCGTTGTCCAGCTTGCCCACCAGTTCGACCTGAAGCACCTCGACGCGCTGGCCATTGACTTCCACATAGCCCTTCAGCACCTGGTTGCCCGGGATGCTGGCATCGCCGTCCACCAGCTCGTATTTGACGCTCTGGCCCAGGGCGGTCAGGGCCGGCTGCTCGCTGATGTCGGCAAACGACACCTCGCTCACCCGATCCGAGCCCGCATTGATCTGGAAGTGGCCGGTGCCGGTCAGAGTATTGCTGCCGTCGAGCCCACGCTCATCCAGGCTCACCCCGCTGCCCGCCACGAAGTGCGGCGCATGGCCATCCTTGATGGTGAGCGGCAGGTCGAGGGATTCGCTGCCCTGGTGATCCAGCTCGCCGCTCAAGGTCACCTTGGCGGTGACGCTCCAGTCGCCGTTGTTCTCAACGAGGCTCAGCTCGGCCCGCAGCACCTCGCGACCGTCGGCGCTGGTGCCCACCAGTTCGCCGTTGGTGTCCAGAGTGAAGGTGACCGGACTGCCGTGGCTGCTGAATTTGCCATGCAGACTGCTCTGGATGGCCGCGATATCGAACTTCAGGCTGCTCGCATCGAGCGCGTCCGAGCCGTGGCTCACGGTGAAGCTCATATGGCCCACCACGGCGGCAGCGCCCTGGTTGGCCTCGGTCAGGCTGGTGCCGGTCACGGCGCTGATCACCGGGTCGGCACCATCGCCGATGGCAACGCTCAAGGTGGAGGAGACTTTATCTCCGTCACTGTCGGTCAGGGTAAAGCCCGCCTTGAGCAGGCTGTCTGCGCTTCCCTGATCCAGCGGCTGGTTCAGGGTAAAGACATAGTGACCGTTCTGATCCAGCGTCAACGTGAAGACGTTCTGGCCGTTGACGGCGCCGCTGATGCTGTTGCCGCTGATGGTGATGACCACGGGCTGGCCGCCGCTGGTGAGCCCTTGCAGGCCGGGCTGGCTGGCATCGAATGCGATGTTGACCAGGGGATCGGCCCCGGCGGTGATGGCCAGATCCCCGGTGAGGGTCTGGGCTGCGCTCCAGTCGCTGTCCTCCACCAGGGTGAGGGAGACGGGGTCGACCTGGGGCAGCACGCCGTCGGTGATATGAATATTGAGGGTGCCAAGGTTGCTCTTGTCCCCTTCAAAGTCGGTGCCTTGCACCTGCAGCCCCAGGTTGACGCTGTTGGTGCTGACCGGTTGATCCAGCACGCCGTCGAGCGCCACCTGGTACTTGCCATCCAGCCCCAGGGTCACGGTCAGAATGGTCTTGCCGCCCGCATCCAGCAGGGTGATGACGTTGCCGTTGACCTGATAGTGAGTCGGCTGGCCGCCGCTGGTGAGGCCATTCAGGCCGGGCTGGTTCGCCTCGAAATTGAGCGACACCAGGCGATCGCTGCCCACGCTCACCGGCAACTGGCCATCCAGGGTCTGGCCAGAGGCCCCCTCCTGCAAGGTGACCCCGCTGTCGATGCCAAGGCGGGGATCCACACCGTCGCTGATGGAGACAACCAGATCGGCGCGGGTCTCGTCGCCGTCGATCTCCTTGGCGGAAACGGTGAGCCCGAGGGAGAGCTGGTCGCTGCCCTCATGGTCCAGAGGCCCATTGAGGGAGACGGTGACATTGCCGTCGATATCACTGCCATGTTGGCTGGCAGTCAGCTCGGCCTTCAGCACCTCGACCCGCTTGCCATTCCCATCCAGGTAATAACCCGTCAGCAGGCGATCACCGGTGAATTCGAAGGTCAAGGCGTGGCCGTCGCTGCTGATACCGCTGCCGTTGAGACGGGCCAGGGTTGCACTCTGATCCGCGAAGACGGCACTTGTTGCCACCAAGGGATCGGACTGATGGCCCACCACGAACTGGCTCTGTCCCACCACCGCCGCCGGATTGGTGAAATCATCCTCCGTGAGGCTGATGGGGGCGATGGTGAAGTCCGGCGGTGTGCTGTCCACCAGGTTGACGGTGAGATTGGCGCTCACCAGATCCCCGTCGCTGTCGCGGTACTCCAGGGCAAAGGGCAGGCTCAGGCTATCCTGGCCGTGATCCAGGCTCTGGTTCCAGACGATGCGATAGCTGCCGTCGTTGGCCAGGGTCAGGGTGAAGACGGTCACGCCCCCCGCGCTGGCGGTGAGGGTCTGGCCGCTGACCTGGTAGGCGAGCGCCGTCCCGTGGCTGGTCAAGCCAAGCTGATTGAGGGCACCTTGATCGGCGGCAAAACTCACCTGCAGGTTGCCATCAAGCCCGGCTCCGGTGTGCAGGGATCCGGTGGCACTCACCGGCCCCTTGGCGAGATCCGCCTCGGAGAGGGTCAGGGTATCGCTCTGACCGATGAGGGGAGCCCCGTCGATCACCCGGTTGCCCGCCAGATCCGTCACCTCGGCGCGTACCTCGTAGGGGCCCTGGATGCTGGAGAGATCCAGGCCTCCCAGTTGCCAGCGGCCGTCACTGCCCACCAGGGCACTGCCGCTGAAGAGGGTCTGGCCATTCTGGCCAATCAGGGTGATGGTCACCCGCTGCCCCGCCTCCACGTCCGTGGTACTGCCGCTCAGGGTGACCTTGTCATGGCCGAGGATGCTGTCGGTATCGAGATCGTCGATGTCGATGGCGGCACGGGTATCCACCGTCACCGTCAGGGTGTCGCTGGCCCGGTTGCCCGCGATGTCCACCGCATCGACGCGAAAATCATGGGCGCCATCGGCCAGGGTATCGGGGATCTGATATTGCCAGTTGCCGTTGCCATCCACGGTGAGCACGGCCATCACCTTGCCTTCCAGGGTCAGGGTAACGGTAGCGCCAGGCTCCCCCTTCCCTTGCAGCAGCGGTGTGATGTCGCGGGTCAGGTCATCGGTCTGGCTGGTGCCGGTGTCGCTCTCGTCCGCCAAATCCAGAGTAATGGTGGTGATGGTGTCGAGCAGGGTCTGGCCGGTGTCGCTGGCCCGGTTGCCAGCCGCATCCTGGGTATCGGCCTGGATGGTCAGGGGGCCGTCCACCAGCTTGCCGGTGACGTCGCCGAAGTTTGCCTCCCAGACGAAGCCGGGCAGCACCACTGTGGTGGTGGTCAGGCGGTTGCCATCCTGATCTATCAGGGTGACGGTGACGGTCTGGCCGACTTCCACATCCTCGACAAAGCCGCGGATGATGACGCCGGTCGCCTCGTCGGCATTGATGATGTTGTCGTCGGTCTGGGGCTCTGTGATGGTGATGGCCGCCAGCAGATCCTGATCTTCGGCATAGAGCAGCTCGTCGCCCGGCTGACGCGCCTCATGACCGGTGTCAAACCCCGCATCGGCCAGGGTGTACTCACTGTTGAGATCTACCACCACGAAACCGCCGGCGCTGGAGCCGACCACACCGCCAGCGGTGCCCGCGCCCGGATTACCGGCGGCCGTCTCTGCAAACAGCTCGGTTGGGTCGGCCCCCTGACGGATGGCCTCCTGCAGGCTCGCCAGCTCGGCATCGGCACCGGCGGGCAGTGCCGCCTCGGGCTGGGCGGGCTCGGGGCGCTCGCCGCCAGCCTCGACCAGCTCGACATGCCCGTTGGATCCGCTGACCAGGCGCGTTCCCGGCTCCAGTTGCATGCCAGGGGTGGCAGGGCGCTGGGCGCCGTCAGCATCCATTACAAAAACGGTGCCTTCCACTTTGGCAATAAGAGTCGGTTTCTCGATTCGCAGCTCGGTCATACATCCTCCAACGGGTAAACACTGACTTCCCAGCACATGAAGCTTAATAAGGAAAGTCGCCGTGACAGATGGCTATTTTACCGCCAGCAACCCAGCACAACACTTCTCCATTTTCGATAACATCGAAAGCAAACTCTATTAAACCTCCTATTAAATTCACTTAAACACTGAGAATTTGATTGCAGGCAGACAGAAAAACCTTTTCCTGCCCATTCCGGGCAAAAAACTGGCTCTTCTGGCTCCCAATAGCGCGACAGTTTCTGGCAACCCCTGATTCTCCCGACCCGCCGCACTATTTCAGCAGGCGGGATCTCCCTGACCGGCGCAGGCAAAAAAGTGCATGTGCATTCAGGTATCTACTCTCACCGTCCAGACCGGGCGGGCAGAAAGCCCTCCTCGCGCGCCCCCTGTGCCTTGCTACGCATCCTGTGACGACGCGCTTTCGTCCCCCGTCAGTGGAAAAAGAGAGGCTGTAACCCCGCGATGACGCTCAATAATTCAACCTGGATCGCACTTTTGGGATCCTCCCCCCATGGCAATTGATCTAGCGCAATTCCCGTCGGGATAAATCATTATCCATTTTACCCATTTGGTATTATTCCCTCGATCAATTGCATAAATTCCAATTTATATGCAGCCATAACAATGGATCGGCCTGCCATGCCCGTCGATGATGAGCACAGATGTCCACACCAAGATGGAACGGTCAGGCCCGACATGGACTTTTTATCTGGGAGTGATGACCGTGGGTTCATATGACAAGCTATTTCGACCAGGGCTGGCGGCCCTGCTGCTGACCGCCCTGCTGGGTACAGGCAGTCTGGCACAGGCAGACGACAGTGCCCCCAAGGGCAAGATCGAGGCGCGCAGCGAGCTGTTCGCCAAGGATCACGCCGATCAGTTCAGCAGCTGGAAGGCCACCGGCGAGAGTCGCGAGCGCACCGATGCCCTGGCGGAAGATCCGCAGATGGTGGTGCTCTGGGCCGGCTACCCCTTCTCCAAGGATTACAACAAACCCCGCGGCCACTTCTATGCCCTGACCGACGTGCGGGAAACCCTGCGTACCGGCGCCCCCAAGACCGCCGAAGACGGTCCGCTGCCCATGGCCTGCTGGAGTTGCAAAGGCCCGGACGTGGCCCGCGTCATCGACGAGAAGGGTGAGGATGGCTACTTCAAGGGGATGTGGGCAAAAGGTGGGCCGGAAATCGTCAACACCATCGGCTGCGCCGACTGCCACGACACCGCCTCGAAAGAGTTCAAGGAGGGCAAACCCGCCCTGCACCTCTCCCGTCCCTATGCTGACCGGGCCATGACCGCCATCGGCAAGCCGTTCAAGGAGCAGGGGCGCTTCGATCAGCAGTCTCAGGTGTGCGGCCAGTGCCACGTGGAGTACTACTTCAGCGGCCCGACCAAGGCGGTGAAATTCCCCTGGGACAAGGGCACCACAGTTGAGCAGATGGAGCAGTATTACGATGAAATAGGCTTTGCCGACTGGACCCATGCCCTCTCCAAGACCCCCATGCTCAAAGCCCAGCACCCCGAGTACGAGACCTGGCGCGCCGGCATTCACGGCCAGAACAACGTCGCCTGCGTCGACTGCCACATGCCCAAGGTGCAGAACGAGCAGGGCAAGGTCTACACGGATCACAAGGTGGGCAACCCCTTCGATCGCTTCGATCAGACCTGCCGCAACTGCCACACCCAGAGCAAGGAGATGCTGCAAGGGGTGGTCAAGCAGCGCAAGGAGGCCGTCACCGAGATCAAGCTCAAGGTCGAGAAGCAGCTGGTACACGCCCACTTCGAAGCCAAGGCCGCCTGGGATGCCGGCGCCACCGAGGCCGAGATGAAGGACATTCTGCAGGACATCCGTCACGCCCAGTGGCGCTGGGACTTCTCCATCGCCTCCCACGGGGTGCAGATGCACGCCCCGGAAGTGGCGCTGCGCATGCTGGGGACCGCCCTGGACAAGGCAGCCGACGCCCGCACCAAGCTGGCACGCCTCCTGGCCGCCAAGGGGATCAGCCACGAGATCGCCATTCCTGACATCTCCACCAAGGAGAAGGCCCAGGCCGCCCTTGGCATGGACATGAAGCAGATGAACAGCGACAAGGCCCAGTTCCTCAAGACCACTGTCCCCGCCTGGGATGCCGAGGCCAAAGCGGCCGGACGGCTCGCACAATGACGAGGGAGGCGGGCCCGCACAGCCGGGCCTGCCGCCGGATGGAGGCTTCCTATGGGTGATTTAACGATGGATTTCTTACGACTGATGCTGATGGCAGCCATGCTGCTCACCAGCCTGCAGGGCCAGGCGGCCGATGCGGCAACCGCCCCGGCACCGACTACACATGAAGTGGAATTTCTGCGCAGTGCCGACAAGGCTTGCACCGATTGCCACAAGGAGCAGGTCGAAGGCATGCACGGCAAGCACGGCCAGGCGACCAACCCCAACAGCCTGGCGCCGGTCACCTGCACCAACTGCCACGGTCAACCCTCCCCCCAACACCGGGAAGGGGTCAAGGACGTGATGCGCTTTAGCGACAGCTTCAATAACAAACAGAGCACCGAGCGCTACCCCATCGCCGAGCAGAACGGGGTCTGCATGAGCTGTCACGAGCCCAAAGTGCTGCGCGAGGCGCTCTGGGCCCACGACGTGCACGCCACCAAGCTCACCTGCACCAGCTGCCACGCCCTGCACCAGGCCAAGGAGCCCATGGTGGCTATTCCGGAGAAGTCCCGCATCAAGCTCTGCGTCGACTGCCACAGCAAGCAGCATGAGGCCGTCAAGGCGGCCAAGGCGAACACCACCTCGGGCAAGGAGGCACCATGAGCTGCTCTCGCCGTCACTTTATGGCGGGGATGGGCGCGGGGGCCCTCATCATGATGACGGGGGCTGCTCGTGCCACCACCCTCGCCCACAGCCAGACCATCGACGGGATCCGCTACGGCATGATCCACGACGAGACGGCCTGCATCGGCTGTACCGCCTGCATGGATGCCTGCCGGGAGGTGAATCAGGTGCCAGAGGGGGTCTCGCGCCTCGAGATCATCCGCTCCGGCCCCATCGGTGAATTCCCCGATGCCGAGTACCACTTCTTTCGCAAGTCCTGCCAGCACTGCGACAACGCTCCCTGCGTGCATGTCTGCCCGACCGGTGCCTCCCATATCCGCAAGGAGGATGGCATCGTCGACGTCAACCCGGATCTCTGCGTCGGCTGCATGTACTGTCTGGCCGCCTGCCCCTATCAGGTGCGCTTCATCAACCCTGTGACCAAGGTGGCCGACAAGTGCGACTTCTGCCGCAAGACCAACCTGGCGGCGGGCAAGGAGCCGGCCTGCGTGGAATCCTGTCCCACCAAGGCGCTGGTGTTCGGCAATCTGGATGACCCGGACAGCCCCATCGCCACACGGCTGGTGAAGGAGACCACCTATCGCTACAAGCAGGCACTCGGCACCTCGCCCAAGATGTACCGCGTGCCCAAAGGGGAGATAAAGTCATGACGATGCAAGAGGCGTTTCACTTCCCTTCCCTTGTCTGGGGATGTGACCCATCGCCATCTACCGCAGTAACAGAAGGAGGAATGGATCATGTTGCATGACGCATTTCACTTCTCCTCGCTGGTGTGGGACTGGCCGATCGCCATCTATCTCTTCCTGCTCGGCATCTCCGCCGGGGCCACCACCCTCTCGGTGCTGTTGCGCAAGAAGGGGGCCGGCAGCGAGAGCGGCATCATCAAGGCGACCGCCATTCTGGCGCCGGTGAGCGTGGTGCTGGGGTTACTGATCCTTATCTTCCATCTGGCCCGTCCCTGGACCTTCTGGAAGCTGATGTTCCACTACCAGTTCGACTCCGTGATGTCCATGGGGGTCATGCTGTTCCAGCTCTACATGGCGGTGCTGTTCGCCTGGCTGGCGGTGGTGTTCAGAAGCGAGATCGAGACATTGCGCCGTCACCTGCTGCAAGAGAAGTTCGCCTTTGTGGATGGGCTGATCGCTTGGCTGGCACGCGTTGAACAGATCCTGGCACCACTGCTGCTGCTGCTCGCCGTGCTGCTCGGCGCCTATACCGGCTTCCTGCTCTCGGCGCTCAAGACCTATCCGCTCTTGAACAACCCGGTACTGCCGGTGCTGTTCCTGGCCTCCGGCGTCAGCTCCGGCATCGCCTCCACCATCTTGCTGGCGGTCACCCTGTTCAAGGAGAACCATCACAGCCAGGGGGTGAGCTTTGTTCACCGCTTCGAGCGGCCGGTGCTGGCGGTGGAGATCCTGCTGTTGGTCTGCTTCTTTACCGGCCTCTACTTCGGTGGCGGCCAGAAAGAGGTGGCCATGTGGGCCGCCATCGGCAGCGGCTTCTGGGCCCAGGTGTTCTGGGTGGGCGTGGTGGGGATCGGCATGCTGCTGCCCCAGCTGCTGGCCCTGCTGGCCCCCGCACCGCTGCGGGCCAAGAACGGCTATCTGGTGCTGGTCTGCAGCCTGACCCTGGTGGGGATCCTGCTGCTGCGCTACTTCGTGCTCTATGCCGGCCAGATGACAGTAATTTAAAGGCATGACCACCAGCGCCAGCCGCCCTCCGGTGACTGGCGCTGATTTGTTGCTGGCCCAATGAATTTCTGGTGATGCCACACCCGTTGCTTGGCAATGTTTTTCCCCAAAGGAAGACGACGCGGCGTGTGTGGCATGACATGAATGACATCAAAGATTGAAACGGAGGTTGTGTGCTGGCAGAGCTCGGCTATCTCTCACTGTTGCTGGCGACCGGGCTCGCCCTGCTGCAAGGGCTGTTGCCCTGGCTAGGGCTGCGGCTCGCCTCACGCCCGCTGCTCGGCTGCGCAGCACCGCTGGCCCTCCTGGTCGCGCTCCTGCTCGGGGCTGCCCTGCTGCTGCTCGCCAGCTGTTTTGGCCAGGATGACTTCACCCTGGTCTATGTGGCCCAGCACGCCAACAGCGCCCTGCCCCTTGGCTTCAAGCTGGCGGCCGTGTGGGGCGGCCACGAGGGCTCCATGCTCTTTTTTGTCTTTGCGCTGGGGCTGTGGGGCGCCCTGGTGGCCCTTTGCTCCAGGCGGGTCGATCCGCTGATCACAACCCGGGTATTGGCCATCATGGGGCTGATCGTCGGGCTGTTCGGCCTCTATACCCTGGTCTTCTCCAGCCCATTTGACCGCCAGTTCCCGGGGCCGCTGGAGGGGCGCGATCTCAACCCCATGCTGCAGGACATCGGCCTCATCATTCACCCGCCCCTGCTCTATCTCGGTTACGTCGGCTTTGCGGTTAACTTCGCCTTCGCCATGGCGGCGCTGCACTCGGGTCGGCTCGATGGCGCCGTGGCCCACTGGAGCCGCCCCTGGGCGCTCGGCTCCTGGGTGTTTCTCACCGCCGGCATCGTGCTGGGCTCCTGGTGGGCCTATTACGAGCTCGGCTGGGGCGGCTGGTGGTTCTGGGATCCGGTGGAAAATGCCTCCCTCTTGCCCTGGCTGCTCGGCACCGCCCTGCTGCATGCCCTGGTGGTGTGCGAGAAGCGCGGCGCTTACGGCCACGCCGTGCTGCTGCTCTCCATCTTTACTTTCTCGCTGAGCCTGCTCGGTACCTTCGTGGTGCGCTCCGGGGTGCTCACCTCGGTACACGCCTTTGCGGTGGACCCCAGCCGCGGCCTCACCCTCTTGTTGCTGCTCGGCCTGCTATTGACCTGCGCCCTCACCCTGTTTGCCCTGCGGGCGGACATTCGCGCCCCCTATGCCCGCTTTGGCTTGCTGTCAAAAGAGGGACTGCTCGGCGCCACCATTCTGCTGCTCAGCGTGGCCTGCACCAGCGTGCTGCTCGGCACCTTCTACCCCATGGTGTTCCAGTCGCTCCATCTGGGTTCACTCTCGGTGGGCGCCCCCTATTTCAATACCATCTTCGTGCCGCTGGCCCTCTGCCTGATGGCGCTCATGACCCAACTGCCGCGCCTTCGCTGGCAACATCTGGCAGCCCAGCGCCGCATCAAGGTGCTGCTCCCATGCCTGTTCGGCCTGCTGGGGGGCGCCTTGCTGAGCCTCGCCTATCCCGAGCCGCTGCGGGCAAGCTGGCTGGGGCTTGCGGCCAACGTGCTGAGCCTCTGGCTGATGGCCAGCCTGCTGCTCCCGCTCTTGCAACCGGTCGCCCTGCGCGAGCTCACCCTCAATCGGTTCGGCAGCCTGCTGGCCCACCTCGGGGTGGCGGTGTGCGCCCTCGGCATTGCGCAGGTGAGTCACCACAGTCAGGAGGGGGGCGCGGTACTCGCCGCAGGCCAGCCCTATCGGCTCGGCGCCTTCGAGTTTCGCTATGAGGGGAGCGAGCCGATCATCGGCCCCAACTACACCGCCGAGCGCATCACGCTCAGCGTGCATAAGGACGGTAAAGAGGTGGCCAGGCTGACCCCGGAGCGGCGTCACTACAGCGTGCGCACCATGAACATGAACGAACCCGGGATCAAATGGGGATTGCTCGGCGATCTCTACGTGGTGCTTGGCGAGAAGATGGGACCCGGCGCCTATGCCATGCGACTGCACCATAAGCCGCTGGTGCGCTGGATCTGGCTCGGTGGCCTGTTGATGATGACGGGCGGCGCTCTGCGCCTGCTCGCCCGCCGGCCGCTGCTGGCCCCTCGCCAAAGCTCGGCAAGCTCGCCCCGCCCCCTGCTCAATCAGGAGCCATCATGAACGCCCGTCTGCGCCTGTTCGTGCCGCTCGTGCTCAGTCTGGGGCTCGGCGCCCTGCTCTGGCTCGGCCTTGGCAACAACCCCTACAGCCAGGATGAGGCCGTCGCCGGGCGCACCCTGCCCGCCTGGCAGAGTGACGATCTACTTGGTGGCGCCCCCATCCACACCGCGGCGCTCAAGGGGGAGCCCTTCGTGCTCAACGTCTGGGCCAGCTGGTGCCCCAACTGCCGCGCCGAGCATCCGCTGCTGGGTGATCTGGCCAGTGCCGTGCCCCTCTATGGCCTCAACTACCGGGACAAGGGCGATGCCGCCCGCGCCTGGCTCACCGAGGCGGGCAACCCCTATCGCACCGTGCTGGCCGACCCCGACGGCAAACTGGCCCTTGAGCTCGGCGTATACGGCACGCCGGAGACCTATCTCTTCGCCGGCGACGGTACCCTGCTGACCCGCCATACCGGCCTGCTCACCCGGGAGATCTGGCAACGCCAGTTTGCCCCCCTGCTTGCAAAGGCCCGCAGCAACATCGCCAGCCAGCCCGAAGTGGAAAGTGAAGCGGAGAGAGAAGTAGAGAGACAAGTGCAGGAGAGCAAGCCATGAACCGTCTCGGCCACGCCCTGACCGCACCGCTCTTGCTGGCCTTGAGCCTCGGGGCCCTTGCCAGCGGGGTCGACACCTATGAGTTTCGCCACCCCGAGCGGCAGACCCGCGCTCAGGAACTGGCCCGCGCCCTGCGCTGCCCCCAGTGCCAGAACCAGAACCTGGTGGAGTCCAACTCCCCCATCGCCCGGGATCTGCGGCTTGAGGTCTACCGCTGGGTGGACGAGGGACAGTCTGATGAGCAGGTGATCGCCCGCATGACGGAGCGCTTCGGCGATTTCGTGCGCTACGATCCCCCCTTCAAGCGCAGCACGGCGCTGCTGTGGGGCGGCCCCGCCCTCTTGCTGCTGCTGGCGCTCCATCGCCTGCGCAGGAGCCTGCATCGCCGGCAACCGGCGCGGGTGCCGCTTGTCGGCGACAGAGCCGAGGGGGCGCTCGCTCACGACCCCAGGGCCGAGCTGAACCGGCTGATCATGGCCGAGCAGCAGGCGGGGCTTGCCCCCCACAGCCGCCTCTACCGGGAGCTGGAGCTGGCCCGCCTCGCCAACGCCACCCCACCTGCCGAGCAGGCCCTGCGCGAGCGGCTGGCCAAGGACCGCACCGTCCGTCCGCTGCCCTGGCTGCGCTCCTGGATGCTGCTTGGGGCCCTGTTGCTGGCGCTGATGGCCGGTATTTATGCCGGCACCGGCCGCTATCAGGCGTGGCAGGCGTATCAGGCGCGCCCCGATCCGCTGGCGGGATTGAGCCCGCGGGATCTGCAGGACAAGGAGCTGGGCGCCCTGCACCAGCGCCTGCAAGCCAACCCCACCGATCTCGACGGCTGGGTGGCGCTCGGCCAGCTCTATCTCTATCGGGACGAGTACGACAATGCCCTGCTCGCCTACCAGCGTCTTGCTCTGCTGGAGGGGGGCGCCAGCGCGGCGACCCAGGCCGCACAGGCTACCGTGCTCTATTATCAGGCGGGCCAGCAGCTGACCCCGGAGGCGCAGCGCCTGCTGGGTAGCGCGCTCAAGCAGGACAAGGGTGAGGTGAGCGCTCTGATGCTGCTCGCCTCCGATCACTTCCTGCATGGTCGCTACAGCCAGGCCATTGCGCTGTGGCAGCAACTGCTCGATGAAGAGCGACCCCGTATCAACCGGACCGCGCTGATCGAGGCCATTCAGACCGCGCGGATGATGGGAAGATGAAGCGGGGCAAACGGCGATAATGCAGCGGGCCATCTTCCCTGCCGGGCGCCGTTTTTATCGCCATGGTCGCCATGAACAACCTTTTCATCATCCCAAGGCGCCGAAAGGTGCAAAAAGAGTCGTCATCCCGCCCCTCGCCAGCATATAGTGCGCCCCCGTAGTGGCGTGTCTGCCATGGCCTGACAGGCCTCTATGACTCCCTTTTGCGGGCCCAATAGCCCCGATGCGGGGGATTTCAAGGTGCGCTGGCCCATAAAATGGAAATATCCGGCCACCAGACGTTGTGAAGCGTCAATTACCGTCATATAACTTAGCCAAATGTCCCTGTGAGTCGTAGTAGAGTCAAACCATGAACCTTCGTCCTTTTCTTCCCTTGCTGCTCGGCGCCTTCCTCCTTCCCGCCAGCATGGAAAGCGCCCATGCCAACCCGTTTTCTGCGACCTCTTCTTCCACCAACAGCCTGCTCGAACCCCGCAGCAACCTGCCGCTGAGATCCGATGCCTACGTGGTCGTCAACCCGAAAACCGGCGAGACACTGGCAGAGCGCAACGCCAACCGGGTGATGTCCATCGCCTCCATCACCAAGCTGATGACAGCGCTGGTGGTACTGGATGGCAATCAGCGCCTCAACGAGACCCTCACCGTCACCATGGATGACGTGGACAGACTCAAGGGCACGGGGTCGCGCCTCGCGGTGGGCTCGCGTCTGAGTCGCGCCGACATGCTGCACATCGCACTGATGTCCTCTGAAAACCGCGCCGCCTCCGCCTTGGGACGGCACTACCCAGGTGGCCGCAAAGCCTTTATCGAGGCAATGAATGCCAAGGCCCGCATGCTCGGCATGTGGAGCACCCATTTCGCCGACAGCACCGGGCTCAACCCCCGCAACGTCTCCACCGCACACGATCTCGCCAAACTGGCTGCTGCCGCATCCACCTACCCGCTGATCCGCCAGTACACCGCCTCCGAGCAGCGTCTGGTACGCAACGGCAAGCGCCAACTGCACTACCTCAACTCCAACCGCCTGGTACGGGAAGGAAGCTGGCCCATTCTGGTCTCCAAGACCGGTTATATCCGCGAGGCGGGGCGCTGCCTGGTGATGGGAACCCGGGTCAACAACGAGCCCGTGGTCATGGTACTGCTTCACGCCAACACCACGGATGAACGGGTCGCCGATGCCAGAAAGATCAAGAGCTGGCTGGAAACCTCGGGCCGCATGACCCTGACGGCGCAGTCCACTCCCCAGCCCAGGCTCTTCAGCAGCCAGTAACGGCTACGAGAACAAGGGCCCCCGAACCGGCAGGTGCGGGGGCCTTTTTCATGAGTGGCAATCACCCCCTATTGCCTCTTTCTGCTCCCCCGGTGATCCCGACCGTATGGTGCTTCGTTAAGGAGGCAAAGAGAAACCAAGGGCATCAACAGGGCCGCCACATGCACCTCAAACCCCATCTTCCCGAGAAGATCTGTCCCGTCTGCCAACGTCCTTTTGCCTGGCGGCGCAAGTGGGCCCGCTGCTGGCAGGAAGTGCGCTATTGCAGCGAACGCTGCCGTCGTCGGAAGGAGCACCCCTGATGGAGCTGCGCCTCATTCTCGGGGATCAACTGAACGCAGGTCACAGCTGGTTTCGCACGCAGGATGCCGCTGTTTGCTACCTGATGGCGGAGCTGCGCCAGGAGACGGACTACTGCCGCCACCATCGCCAGAAGGTGCTCACCTTCTTTGCCGCCATGCGCGCCTTCGCCGCCGCCCTCACCAAGGCGGGCCACCGGGTCTGCTACCTGACTCTCGATGAGAGCGCCCCCTGGCCCGATTTGCCGAGCTTGCTGGCGGCCCAGCTAGAAGCGTATCAGGCCGAGCGCTTCGCCTGGCAGAGCCCGGACGAGTGGCGCCTTGCAAGCCAACTGACCCAGTGGGCCTCAGGCCTTGCCATCCCGACCGCTGAGGTGGACAGCGAACATTTTCTCACCCCCCGCGATGGCTGGCGACGCTACCCCCACAGCCGGATGGAGTTCTTCTACCGCGCCCTGCGAAAGCAGTACCGGGTGTTGCTCGATGAGCGCGGCCAGCCCCTTGGGGGGCGCTGGAACTTCGATGCCGAGAATCGCGCCAAATTGCCGGCGAGCCAACCCATCCCGGCGCCCCTCACCTTTGCCAACGAGGTGAGCGACATCGATGCCATGCTGACCCGCCACGGCGTCGCCACCATTGGCAGTGCCGATGCCGACGCCCTGCCCTGGCCCGTCACCCGGCGCCAGAGCCGCGCACTGCTTGAACACTTCCTTGCACACTGCCTGCCCCACTTCGGTCGCTATCAGGACGCCCTGAGCGAGCGGGGCTGGAGCCTGTTCCACAGCCGCTTGTCGTTTTCCATGAACAGCAAGATGCTCCATCCCCTCGAGGTGATCCGCGCTGCGCAAGCTCACTGGCAGGCCAATCAGGCCACCATTTCCCTGGCGCAGGTGGAGGGGTTCATCCGCCAGATCCTCGGCTGGCGCGAGTTTGTCCGCGCCCTCTACTGGGAAAGGATGCCCGAGTATCGGCGCACCAACTTTCTCCGGGCCGAGCGACCCCTGCCCGGTTTTTTCTGGAATGGAGAAACCAGCATGGCCTGCGTGCGTCACGCCATTCGACAGTCTCTGGAGCACGCCTATGCCCACCATATCCAGCGGCTGATGGTGACCGGCAACTTCGCCCTGCTGGCGGGGATCCACCCTGACGAGGTGGATGCCTGGTATCTGGGCATCTATGTGGATGCCATCGAGTGGGTGGAGCTGCCCAACACCCGCGGCATGAGCCAGTTTGCCGATGGCGGTCTGATGGGCAGCAAGCCCTACGCCAGCAGCGGCGCCTATCTCGAGCGGATGGGCCACTACTGCAAGGGGTGTCACTATCAGGTGAAGGCCCGCAGCGGGCCGGACAGCTGCCCCTTCAACAGCCTCTATTGGCACTTTCTCTGGCGCAACCGGGACAAACTTGGCAACAACCCTCGCCTCGCCCTGCCCTATGCCAACTGGGATGGCCAAACCACAGAACAGCAACAAGCCATCCTGACGACGGCAGAGCATCATCTGCTCCACCTGGAGCGGCTCTGAACCGACCGGATTTCATGCCAGAAAGTGAGCAAATGACAACATTGAGAGCCAGTTAACAAAATGTGAATAGCAATAACCACCAATGACATCGACACCAGTTGAATATCCTGTGGCGGCTGATTAAGGTGAAGGCCCCAGTCAAGGAGAGACAAGATGGACATAGTGGTACTCGGTGGTGGCGTGGTCGGTGTGACCAGCGCCTGGTATCTGGCCAAGGCCGGTCACAAGGTGACCCTGCTGGAGCGGCGTGACGGGGTGGCCCTTGAAACCAGCCATGCCAACGCGGGTCAGATCTCCCCGGGTTATGCTTCCCCCTGGGCTGCCCCCGGCATTCCCCTCAAGGCCGCCAAATGGCTGCTGCAAAAGCACGCCCCCTTCACGGTGCGGCCCACCTCGGACCCCTTCCAGCTGCGCTGGATGCTGAAGATGTTCGCCAACTGCACGCCAGCAGCCTATGCAGTCAACAAGGGGCGCATGGTGCGGCTGGCCGAATACAGCCGCGACTGCATGAAGCAGTTGCGCGATGAGCTGGCGCTGGACTACGAGGGGCGCCAGCTCGGCACCCTGCAACTGTTTCGCAGTCAGGCCCAGCGCGATGCCAGCCAGCGCGACATCGCCGTGCTCGAAGAGTACGGCGTCCCCTATCAGTCTCTGAATGCCGACGGCTGCGAGGAGGTCGAGCCCGCCCTGGCAAGGGTGCGTGGCAAGGTGGTGGGGGGCCTGCGCCTGCCGGGGGACGAGACGGGGGATTGCTTCCGCTTCACCCAGGCCCTGGCTGACGAGGCCCGCAAGCTCGGGGTGAGCTTCGTCTTCAACTGCGCCATCGACGAGGTCGAGATCGCGAAGGGACGCGCCGTGGCGGTCCGTGCCGGCGAGCAGCGCTTCCAGGCCGACGCCATCGTCTGTGCCCTCGGCAGTTATGGCACCGGCTTCCTGCGCCCCCTCGGAATTGAGCTCCCCGTCTACCCGGTCAAGGGGTACTCCCTCACCCTGCCGATGACGGATGCCGAGGGCGCCCCGCGCAGCACCGTGCTGGACGAGACCTACAAGGTCGCCATCACCCGCTTCGACGAACGGATCCGGGTGGGCGGCATGGCCGAACTCTCGGGCTTCAACCTGGCGCTCAACCCCAGACGCCACGATACCCTGGCCATGGTGGTGAGGGATCTCTTCCCCCAGGGGGGAAATCTGGAGCAGGCCACCTTCTGGACCGGGCTGCGCCCCATGACGCCGGACGGCACGCCCCTGGTGGGCCCAAGTCCCATTCCCGGGCTCTGGCTCAATACCGGCCACGGCACCCTGGGCTGGACCATGGCGGCCGGCTCTGGCCGGTTGCTCAGCGATCTCATCTCGGGCAGCGCCCCCGCCATCAGCGACGAGGGGCTCACCCTGGCCCGCTACGGCTAGCCCGCTGGGCGCAATGCCAGATGCAAGAGAGGGAGTGCCCGGCACTCCCTCTCTTTATTCGTCCCTCTTCGCCGGAACTGGGCCAGCCGGTGCCAGCCCCGGCATCGACTGCCAGACCCGGGCGGGGTCAGGCTCCTCAATGGCCGCCATCATCAGCTGCTCGCTCCAGCGTCTATGGAGTTGCCACAGCGCGCTGCCCGCCTCCCCCTGCCCCTTGGTGCACTGCTTGGCCACGTCCGCGGTCCGGTAGAAGTAGCGCACCAGGGTGGTGAGCTCGGGCTCGGGCCAGCGGCAGCCAAAGTGGCGCAGCCGCTCGGACCAGAACGCAATCTGGCGTCCCTCGTGCTCCTGCTCGACCCCGTGCAGGGCGGGGATGAGATCCATCGCCTGCCACAGCGCCCCATACCCGACGAAGCGTTCATCCAGTGCCTCCAGCGCCTCGTCCAGCAGCAGCAGGGTCTGGGGCCAGCTGTCGGCCTGCTCGCGGATGCGCTCCTGCGCCTCGCACACCGCCGCCAGCCAGTCCATGGCCAGCCGGCAGATAATGGCCTCCTTGTTGGGGTAGAGATGGTAGAGCGACTTGATGCCCACCCCGGCGCGGGCGGCGATGGCATTGGTGTTGAGGGCCGCAAACCCCTGCTCCTGCAACAGGGCCAGGGTGGCCTGCTCGATGCGGCTCGCCACCTCCTGGCTGCGCAGTTGCCTGGGTTGGCGCCGCATGCAAAGTTCGGCCGGCAGCACGTGTTGTGACATTCTCTTCCCCCGATGCGGTGTCCGCCCCCAAGGGGCAACTGGTGTTCATAACTACATGATGAGACAAGGTAAACACAAGTCAAAAAAAGTGCAGTAATCGCTGGCATTTTTCAGAGTAGCTGCAATAACCATAGGTGCTCATATCTGCAGTAAGAACTGCAATTAACCCAAGGAGAGCGCGCAATGGATAGCAAACACCCCAATCTCAGGCTGGGCACCATCGCCCTGCTGCTAGGTGGCCTGCTCGGCTGCCAGCAAGACAACAGTGAGCCACCGCCCGGCAACACCCTCTATCTCAACGGCAAGATCCACACCCAGGATGGGCAACGCAGCCAGGCCGAGGCCATGGTGGTGCAAGGGGGCAAGTTCACTTACGTGGGCACTCGCGAAGGGGCCGAGGCCTTGAAAAACAGTGCGACCCAGGTGGTGGATCTGCAAGGCAAAATGGTGCTGCCGGGCCTGCACGACAACCACATCCACCTGCTCGGCACCGTGGCGCTGGACATGTGCGATCTGGACGGCCAGAGCGTCAACCTGGATCAGCTGGCGGCCAAGATCGGCGAGTGCCTGCCCCGCTACGCCCCGGCTCCCGGGGAGTGGCTGGTGGTCAACCAGTGGTCGCCCTATGACGGCAACACCCCCACCGCCACCCATGCCACCCTGCTGGCGGCCCTGGATGCGGCGGCGCCGAACAACCCCGTGATGCTGGCCGGGGTCGACGGCCATGCCGGCGGCTACAACTCCCAGGCGCTGGCGCAGGCACAGGACGAAGAGGGCAATGTGGTCGGCTTCAATGCCACCACCCTGGCTCCAGGCGGCGTGTTCGAGGCCTTCATCCCCTATGTGGATCTCGCAACCGGCGTGGTCCGGGACGCGGCCCGCAGCGCCATTGCGGTCCCCGACACCGGGGTGCTGAGCGCGGAGGGTGAACAGGCTGCGGCCCAGTATGACAAGATACTCCCCGCCATCTCCGAGCTGATGGCGTCCCGCGGCATCACGGGGGTGCAGGATGCCTGCGCCAACGACTTCATCCGGGGTCGGCTGCGCAAGATGCAGGACCAGGATCTGCTGCACATGCGCGTCACCGCCGCCACCTGCTTCAACCAGGATGACTACAGCGGCAAGCTGGACATTGACGGGCACCTGGCCAAGGCGAACCAGGTGCGCGACGCCTTCGCAGGCAACCCCCTCATCAAGGCCGATGCGGTCAAGATCTTCCTCGACGGCTTGCTGGAGGGGGATCCCTTCACCAGCCCCCCTTCCTGCCCAATGCCGGCATGCTGGAGAACTACCACAGTCCCCATCTGGCCCTGGATCCCGCCAGCGGCGAGGTGAGCATCACTGCGGACAGCGAGGATGCGGGCAGCAACGGCATAGTCAACTACAAGGAGGCGGATCTGACGCGCTACGTCACGGCACTGGATGGGGCCGGGTTTGGCATCCACATGCACAGCATCGGCGATCGCAGCACCCGGGTGGCCCTCAATGCCCTGGAGGCGGCCCGCGCCAGCAACGGGAACAGCGGCATCCCCCACACCCTGGCTCACCTGCAGGTGGTGCATCCGGACGATCAGAAACGCCTCGGCGAGCTTGGCCTCTACCTCACCTTCACCTATGCCTGGACCACGCCCCAGCTTGCCTACGACATGCTGGTCAGCCCCTTCATCCAGCCAACCAAGGCAGGGCAGTCCCTGAGCGAAGCCATCTACGACCCCATGGGCTATCTCCATGACGCCCTCTACCCGGTCGAGCGTTCGCGCCAGGCCGGCGCCGTGCTGGTGGCGGGCAGCGACGCCCCGGTGGACAGCCGGGACCCACGCCCGTTCGCGAACATGGCCGCCGGCATAGTGAAGGCGGCCGGCAGCGGCGACGACTTCCGGGCCAGTCAGCGCACCTCCCTTGCCGAGATGCTGGCCGCCTACACCATCAACGGCGCCAGGGCGGTCCGTCAGGGCGACATCACCGGCTCCATCGAGGCGGGCAAGTCGGCGGACTTCATCGTGCTGGACAGGGACCTGTTCGCCCTGGTCAAGGCCGGCACCCCGGAGCAGATCGCCGATGCTCGGGTCGAGCAGACGGTCTTCATGGGGCAGACCGTCTATCCCAGACCCTGAATGACACGGGCCCCGCAAGGGGCCCGTTTCTTATGGCTCATTCTTATGGCTCACAGGGGGCACCTCCTCCGCCAGCCCCGGCTGCAAAGCCAGGGTGAACAGGGCCGCCACCATGTCGGACTGGGTGATGATGCCCACCAGCTGCTCCCCCTCCACCACCGGCATGTGGTGCAGCCCCCCGTCGGAGAAGGCCTCCACCAGATCGTAGAGAGGCTGGTAGCGCCGCGCCGTCTGCACCTCCCGGGTCATCAGATCTACCACCTGCTGCTGTTCAAGGGCCTCCTTCGCCCTCGGCTGGCGACCCGCCCGGTCGATCATCAGGTCGTGCAGGGTGATGATGCCGACCAGCCTCTCCCCCTCATCCACCACCGGCAGCGCCTTGATCTGGTGGTGGGAGAGCAGATGCCACGCTTCCATGGCGAGCGCCTGTGGCGTCGTCACGACGAGATCCCGCGACATCACATCCTGGCAACGCACCGTCCCCACCCGCTCGCGCAGGGCGTGAAGCTGGGCCTCCTGCAGCAGCTCCTGCAAATCCTGGCGGCTGATGTCCAGCAGCTCCCCGTGTTTTTGCAGGGCAAAGTCGATGTCCTGGGTGGCGAGTCGGGCACTCGGCTGGGGATCCGCCGTCTGGTGGCGATTGGGCGCCGCCTTGCCGCCATGGGGATAACGACGCCCCAGGGCGCGGTTGTAGAGCAAGCCCAGACTCAGCAGCAACAGGGAGTTGAGCAGCACCGGCAGCAGCACGTAGCCGACCCCGAGCGCCCGGATCCCCTCGCCGCCGATGACGGCGGTCAGGGCCACGGCGCCGCCGGGCGGGTGCAGGCTGCGGGTGAGGAACATGGCGGCGATGGCCAGCATCACCGCCAGGGCCGAGGCGATAGCCATGTCCGGCACCAGGCTCGCACTCAATACCCCCATCAGGGCCGACACCCCGTTGCCCACAAGGATGGACCAGGGCTGGGCCAGGGGGCTGGCCGGGGCGGCAAACAGCAGCACGGCGGAGGCCCCCATGGGGGCGATGAGCCAGTGCACCTCGAGCCCCAACCCCCAGCGGCACAGCAAGGCGGTGCCGAGCAAGCCGATGAGGGCGCCAAGGGCGCCGTAACAACTCTCTTTGACGCTGGTATTGGTCGATACCGGCAAAAAATCCCTGAACTGCATGGTGCTCCCGCGGACGATAACATTTATTTCAAATGCGCAATTCTAGCCACTTTCCCCCGTCCCGCACCAGCCCCCCGCTCCGCCATGGCCATCATCCGCACGCGTTTTCCCTTCTTAACATTGTCTTAAGAGTCCGCTGGCACCCTTTACGCCATCCCAACACTGGAGCCCAACGGTATGACTCACCTCAACGATGCCCTGCGCCGCTTCGACGGCCAACGCCGGGTCTGGACGGCGGGACTGGAGCGAACCCTGCTCGGCTGGCTTGCCAGTCGCAGCGCATTGCCGCCCTCTTCGCAGGCACCCCGCCGGATCCTGGTCATTCGCAGCACCAACCGCATCGGCAACAACCTCTTCCTGCTGCCCTTCCTGCACCAGCTTCATCGCGCCCATCCCCACGCCGAGCTGGAGCTGGTGTGCAGCCCCACCGCCCTGCTCCCCTTCCTGGCCGATCTGCCCCTGCGGCACATTCATCAGATCCGGTTGCAGGGCAGACACCTGCCGGGCGCCCTCTCGGCACTCTCGTGTCTGCGCCGCCAACACTACGACAGGGTCTACGTCCCCTTCGCCTCCAGTACGGATCACTTCATCGCCGCCTGGGTACAGGCCCGTGAGAAATGCGGCTTCGACGATGGCCACGGGGATCTCATCTTCCCGCGTCCGCGGGCTGCGGACAGTGAGTGCCACTACGCCCACCAGCCCCTGCAACTGCTCGGCATACCGGGCAATCCGGCCGAACCCATTCCCCTTGGCAGCCTGTTGCAGGGGCCAAGCCCGGCCTTGAGTGCGCTGCGACGAGCCCATCCTGGCCGTCCCCTGATCGGCTTTTTCACCGGCGCCCGCAAGGGCAAGGGGCTCTCCCAGCCCCAGTGGCAGCGGTTGCTTGGGGATCTGCGCCGTCACAGCCCGGATGCCCTGCTGATCCAGCTCGCGGATCCCGCCGCCCCCGAGCACCTGCTCGGGGACGTGCACGTTTCCCTTGGCAACATGGGGGAGCTGGCCCGCTTCACGGGCGGCCTCTCCCTCTTCGTCAGCGCCGACACCGGTCCCCTGCACCTGGCTGCCGCCAGCGGTGTGCCCTGTCTTGGCCTCTTTACCCAGACCGACCCCGCCCGCTACGGGTGCCTGGGTGCCCAGCACCTCAATCTGGTGATCGAGGATCGCAATGCCATCCCCCTCGACCAACAGTGGCTGGCCGAGGCGCTCGCAAGCGCCCCTCACCCGGTGACGATGTCGGTTTCCCCCACCCGCTACCAGCCCGCCTCCCACCCCGCCCTGATCCCCCTCTAGGGAGCGGCCATGCAAAAAAGAGGGAAGGCTGTCGCCTTCCCTCTCTCGTCTTGGTGACACTCACCGGGCGCTCGTCCGGGTGAATGGAAGCCCTCAGGCCAGCTCGGCGCGCAGCGCCCGGGTCGCATCGACCATCACCTTCAGGGCTGCGGTGGTCTCTTCCCAGCCGCGGGTCTTGAGGCCGCAGTCCGGGTTCACCCAGAGCCGGTCTGCCGGGATTTGTTGTGCAGCCTTGCGGATGAGGTCTTCAATCCAGCCCTGGCTCGGTACGTTCGGCGAGTGGATGTCGTAGACGCCCGGGCCGATCTCGTTGGGGTAGTTGAAGCGCTCGAACGCTTCGAGCAACTGCATCTGGCTGCGGCTCGTCTCGATGGTGATCACATCCGCGTCCAGCGCCGCCACCGCCTCGATGATGAGGTTGAAGTCGCTGTAACACATGTGGGTGTGGATCTGGGTGCTGTCCACCACCGGGCTTGCGCTCAGGCGGAAGGCGCGCACCGCCCAGTCGAGATAGGCCTGGTGATCCTGCTTGCGCAGGGGCAGCCCTTCGCGGATCGCCGGCTCGTCGATCTGGATGATCTTGATGCCGGCGGCTTCCAAGTCAGCCACCTCATCGCGAATGGCCAGGCCAATCTGCAGGGCGGACTGCTCGCGGCTCACGTCTTCCCGCGGGAAGGACCAGCAGAGAATGGTCACGGGGCCGGTCAGCATGCCCTTCACCGGCTTGTCGGTCAGGCTCTGGGCAAACTTCGTCCACTCAAGGGTCATGGGGGTCGGACGGTCGATGTCACGGGTGATCACCGGCGGCTTCACGCAGCGGGAGCCATAGCTCTGTACCCAGCCAAAGCGGGTGATGGCAAAGCCGTCCAGCAGCTCCCCGAAATACTCCACCATGTCGTTGCGCTCGGCCTCGCCGTGCACCAGCACGTCCAGCCCGATGGCCTCCTGGCGCTCAATCGCGTCCTTGATCTGGGCCTGGATGCCCGCCTCGTAAGCCTGGTCATCGATGCGCCCGGCACGCCAATCCTGACGCAGCACCCGGATTTCCGAGGTCTGCGGGAAGGAGCCGATGGTGGTGGTGGGCAGGAGCGGCAGCTTCAGATCCGAGCGCTGCGCGTCGGCACGCACCGGGTAGGCGCTCTGGCGATCGAAGTCACTGTTGGTCAGGCTGGCGAGTCGTGACTGCACCGCCTTCTTGTGAACCCGGCTGTCAGACTCCCGATCCACGATGGGCTGGCTGTAAGCCTCGATTTTGTCCAGGGCGCCGCCGTCCAGGTAGTCGGACAGCAGCCCCAGCTCATAGCACTTTTGCAGGGCGAAGGCGAACCAGCTGCGGGTCTGGGGATCCAGCTCGTGCTCCAGGGTCAAATCCACCGGGCTGTGCAGCAAGGAACAGGAGGAGGCCACCCAGAGGCGCTCGCCAAGCTTTTCTTTCAAGGCCTTGAGGGTCGGCGCCAGCTTGGCCAGGTTGGCACGCCAGACGTTGCGGCCGTTGATGACACCCGCCGAGAGTACCCACTGGGCCGGCAGGTGCGGGACCAGGGTCTCGAGCTGCTCGGGGGCAGCCACCAGATCCAGGTGCAGGCCGTCCACCTTCAGACTGGTGATGATGTCCCGCTGATGGGCCACGGACCCGAAGTAGGTGGTGAGCAGCAGCTTGCAGGGGCCGCTCAGGCGCTCATATGCCTTGAGGTAGGCCAGGCGCCACTCGTCCGGCAGGTCCAGCGCCAGGGCTGGCTCGTCGATTTGCACCCACTCCACCCCCTGGGCCGCCAGTTTGGCCAGGATCTCCTGGTAGACGATCAGCAGGCGATCCAGCAGTTCGAGGCGGGAGAAGCCGCTCTCTTTCTCCTTGCCAAGCCACAGGTAGGAGACAGGGCCCAGCAACACCGCCTTGACCGGCAGCCCAAGGGCCTTGGCCTCTTCCACCTCGTCAAAGAGCTGGCTCCAGCCCAGCTTGAAGCGCTGGTCACGGTAAAATTCCGGCACCAGGTAGTGGTAGTTGGTGTTGAACCACTTGGTCATCTCGGCAGCGGCCGCCGCCGGGCCGGTCGGCGCACGGCCACGGGCCACCCGGAACAGGGTGTCGAGGTCGGTGTCGCCGTGGCGGTGACGGGCAGGCACGGCGTCCACCAGCAGGCTGGTACCCAACACCTGATCGTACCAGGCAAAATCCCCCACCGGCAGCAGGTTGACCCCGGCGGTACGCTGGGCCTGCCAGTGGCGCTCACGCAGGCTCTTGCCCACGGCGACCAGCTCGGCCTGGGTGGTTTCGCCACGCCAGTAGGATTCGAGGGCAAATTTCAGTTCGCGCTTGGCGCCGATACGGGGAAAGCCCAGGGTGTGTGCGCAGGTCATAGGTTCCATTCCTTATGCTCGTTTATCTGATGAGGATCTGGATTGTTTGGCCATCCAGATGTTTACACATCCAAAATGACAAGATAAGGTGACCTTGGCTATTGAATCCTCTTCAACTGGCTCTCAAGAATTTCTCAACTGACGCACAAAGGAGCAGTGCCATGGTCGCGCCCACCCCATCCAGCCCCCCTCAGAGCAGCAATCTGGGCATCGATCTCAAACACCTGAAGACCATCAGCGCCCTCGCCGAGCAAGGGTCCCTGGCCGGGGCCGCACTCACCCTCAACCTCACCCAGTCCGCCCTCTCCCACCAGCTCAAGGAGCTGGAGACCCGCCTCAATCTGGAGCTGTTTCTTCGAAAAAGCCGCCCTCTGGTGCTGACGGCGGCAGGCCAGCATCTGCTGGCCCTGGCCCGTCAGGTGCTGCCCGCCCTGGCCCAGACCGAGCGCCAGCTGGTCGCCCTGCACAGCGGCGAGGCGGGCAGGCTGCATCTGGCCCTCGATTGCCACAGCTGCATCCAGTGGCTGCTCCCGCTGTTGCCGGACTTTCGCCGCCAGTGGCCCGGCGTAGATCTGGAGGTGGAGTCGGTGCCGGGTTTCGATGCCATCAGTGCCCTGCTTGGCGGCCAGCTCGACCTGCTGCTCACCTCGGATGTGCAGGCCCGCGGGGATCTTCATTTCGAGCCGCTGTTCGCCTTCGATCTCACCCTGGTGATGGCGCCGGATCACCCCCTCTGCCAGCAGCGGCGCATCGCACCGGACGATCTGCGACCGGAGGTGCTGTTGGTCTACCCGGTGGAGCGGGCGCGCATGGACGTGTTCAGCCGTTTCCTGCAACCGGCCGGGGTGGAGCCCGCCCGTTGCAAACCGGTGGACAACACCTCGGTCATGCTGCAGATGGCCGCCGCCGGGCTCGGGCTCGCCGCCCTGCCCCGCTGGGCCAGCGAGGAGTTCGTGCGCCAGGGCCTGCTTGAGGCGCGCCCTCTCGGGGAGGGCATTCGCCGCCACATGTATGGCGCCGTGCGCGCCGCCGACAAAGATCAGGCCTGCCTGCAGAGCCTGTTCGAGCGCATTCGCACCCGGATGGCGGCCCAGTAAGCCGGGCACAAAAAAGCCGCCAGGATCAGGCGGCTTTCACCACGGGTTGCCCGCGCAGACGAAGAGTCGGGTATCAGCATTCATCACCCCTCGCCCCACCCAGCCTTCGCGGGCAGTTGCCACACAGTTCCCCATCCCGGCGCTTGTAGTGCAGGCAGCAGCGCTGGCGCACATAGCCCGGGAAGGCCTCGTCCCGGGGCAGGCCTGCTTCGCACCAGCCCGTCAGATGTGCCGACGGCAGGCCACAGGATTCAAGCCAGAGGGGAGCATGGGACCTCACCTCCTCCCGACTCACCTCCCCGAAGAAATCGGGCACCCGCACCAGGGCCGCCAGCAGATCGTCCGCCAGGAGCGGGCGCACGAAACCGGGGCGCAGCCGCTGCGCCGTCCCAAGGAGGGTGAACTGCCCCTGCCAGTGCGCCTGGAGTCGCTCCCCGGCCGTCTTGATCAACACGCCGACCTCCCCTTTGATCATGGGCTCGGCCGGCAGGGTAAAGCCCGACACCACGCCGGCCTCATGCCCCTGTCCCAGCCTGTCGAGGGCAGGCACGGCCTGATGGCGGTAGACGGCCACCATGGCGAGATAGATGGATTGCCAGCAGAGCATGCCCCAGCTGCGGGTGAGCCAGTAGGCGGGTCCCGCCTCCGGGTGTGCCTGCTGCCAGTGCGCATGGAGGGCTGCGGCCACCTCGGCCGACGTCGCTCCGGTGGCATCCGTCAGTGGCGGACGCACGTCACCGGCCGCCACCAGGTTCCCCTTGAGGGACGGGATCAGGCTGGCCGCCGCCGCGAACAGGGCCTGGTGATCCGAGACGAGGGCGCGTTCCGCGTCCGCTTTTTCCCGGCCAAGGCCGTGCTCCCGACCAAGGCTGCGCGGCACACCGCGCGCCCTCTCCTCGCCCATTCGTTGAAAGGGCCCCGGGCGCGTGCCGGGGCGCAAGGTCAGAATGCGTATTTGAGTCGCGCCTCCACGCTTCGTTCGGCCCCGAACCAGCAGTTGTTCTGGTCGTAGCAGGAGTAGTAGGTCTTGTTGAACAGGTTGCTGGCGCCAAGCGATACCCCTACCCCTTTCAGGCTTGCGCTGAGGGCGGCGAGATCGTAGGAGGCGGACATATCCATCAGGAGGTAGTCCGGTACCTTGTCGGTGTTGGCGGCATCCATCTCGGCCTCCCCCACGTAGCGCAGGCCGGCGCCCACTCGCATCCCCTCGAGGTTGCCGCCGGGGTAGTAGTTGCTCCACAGCGACGCCATCTGTCTGGGGACCCAGACCGGCGTCTTGCCCTGCAGCGTGGTGGTGTCACGCGTGATCTCCATGCCCATCAGGGTGTAGTTGAGGGCCAGATCCAGCTGGCTGGTGAGATCGGCTCTCCCCTCAAGCTCGATGCCCCTGGAGACCGTCTCCCCGGTCTGCAGCTTGGGCCCGTAGACATTGTCCGGATCCGTCACCAGGGCGTTCTTCTTGGTGATGTGGAACGCCGACAGGGTCGCCGTCTTGCTCATGTCGTCGGAGAGGAACTTGACGCCCCCTTCCCACTGATGGCCGGTCGCCGGTTTGAACGCCTGGCCCTGCTTGTCCGCCCCCGGCACCGGCTCGAAACTCTCGGCATAGCTCGCATAGGGGGAGAAGCCGCCATCCAGCTCATAGAGGGCGCCGACACGGAAGGAGAGGTTGTCCTGATCGAGGTGGGCCAGGGACTGGCTGTCCGCCCCCTGATAGAGGGTCCGGCTGTCGGTGTCCATCCGGTAGCGGTCGTAGCGGGCGCCGCCGATGGCCACCAGTCGATCGAGGCGCACCTGATCCTGCAGATAGACGCCGGTCTGGGACTGACGGATCACCTTTTTATCCTGGTAATTGAAAGTGAGTGCCTCTGGGACTATCTGGCTATGGTTCGGGTTGAAAATGTCGATGCTGGGCGCCGAGTAGTCGAGGGTATCCCGGTAGAGGATATGGGCATCCAGGTACTGGTAATCGACCCCAAGCAGCAGGTTGTGCTGGGCAGAGCCCGTCTGTACCTTGCCCGCCAGCTGGTTGTCGATGACAACGCCGCGAGAGTCTTCATCGGTGAGATAGGCGTTGCGGGCCAGGGTGCGGTTGTCCGCCGCCAGGGCCGCGTTGTAGGTGTTGCGCTGATAGGCGGACGCATCCATGTAGCGGGCATTTTGCAGCACCTGCCAGCGCTCGTTGAAGTCGTGGCTCAGCTTGTAGCCCAGCAGGGTCACGTCCCGGTTGTACTCGTTCCAGTTCTCGTCGCCAAGGAAGGTGTCGCTGCCAAGCTGCCCCAGGGGGTTGGACTTGGCCGAGCCGCTGGCGGGCACAGTGGTGTAGATGCCGGCCTCGGGATCCTTCTGGTAGTAAAGGTTGAGGTTCAGCAGGGTGCGCTCGCCGAGCTGCCAGTCCAGGGACGGCGCAAAGACGTAGCGCTCCTCCTTCGAGGTCACCGCCTGGCCATCCTTCTCCCGGGCCAGCCCCACCAGCCGATAGGCGACCTGCTCGTTGATGACACCGGTGCTGTCGAGGGTCATCTCCTTGAGGGTGCCCGTGCCGGTCGCCACGCTCACGTTGTGCTTGCTCTCCCGCTGGGGGCGCTTGGCGATGAGGTTGACCATGCCGCCGGGGGGCATGCTGCCATAGAGCACCGATGTCGGCCCCTTGAACACCTCCAGCTGCTCGATGGCCACCGGATCTATCTGGGGTTGCAGGTTCCAGTCGTTGTACTGGAGCAGCAGGCCGTCATAGAAGTTCTGGTAGTTGTCAAAGCCACGGATGTTGAACAGATCCAGCCGGTTGACCGCCCCGCCCCGCAGCTCGGTGTTGACGCCGGGCACGTAGCGCAGCGCCTCGCTCACCGAGCTGACACCGCGCAGCGACAGGGTCTCCCCATCCACCACCGAGATGGCCTGGGGCGTCTCGATGGGGTCGAGCCGGGTCTTGGTCGCGGTGTTGCGATAGGTCTGGCCGAGTACGGTCAGGGTCTCGTCGGCGGTGGCCGTATCCTGGCTTTCGGGCGCGGCGGCCTGTACAGAGCCTGCAAGCAGGGTGGAGATGGTCACGGCGACCAGGGTCAAAGGGGGGTGAACAAGCTGCATCTGAATCCTCGATTACTTACTGCGTGTGAATAGTAACAAATATCATTTGCATTTTATTGTTCTATTTTGCCCCGATATTAACAATTTGGGGCATGTTGGCGCGGCAGCGGGGAAAGCGAGGGTGGCAGGCATGCCATCTGCTATCGGAGGCAACATGGCGACGCCGTCGAGGCTCTCAGAGAACACCCATCATGGCCGCCTGATGAAGGACACCGCCTTCACTTGCACAGCCAATTAGAAAGTAACCATCACATATTCAGAACATGGCGGCATTTTCACCACCATATTTACACTCATCTGACAAGTATGGTCGTGTGTGCCCTCCCCTTGTTGATCCTGGTCAATCGCTATTGATAAATGAGGCGATAGCATACCCACCCTTTTATCAGCCCTGATTGAGACAATACCAAGCCATCCGGCGATCGCACCCTGCTGGTGGAGCTGGACGGCTTCCACATCTTCGGCGCCTTGCAGGCCGTGATGGGGGAGGACAACCTCTTCTTCCTCCTCGGGGACCAGGCCCTCGATGGCCACGGCAGGACCCTGCCAGCAGCCCGCCTGCTGGAAGGGGGACAACGTCTGCAACAGAGCGATCCCACCGCTCATCCCTATCGCCTGGTGGCGCTCAACGGTTACAAGGAAGTGCTGGCGTTTGCCTGGGCGTACAACCAGGAGAACCTGCTTGCCGCCCCTGTGCTGGCGCTGTTGCTGGGGCTGCTCACCTTCTATCTGAGGGGGCGCAGCGGCTCCCCTCGCAGCGAGCTTGCCAGAGCCATGGCGGCCCGGGAGTTCATCCCCCATCTGCAACCCGTGATGGACAGGCAGGGACGCCTGCGCGGTTGTGAAGTGCTGATGCGCTGGCGTCATCCCACACAAGGGATGATTGCCCCCAACCACTTCATCCCCCTCGCGGAGGAGTGCGGCTACATAGTGCCGATGACTCGCCAGTTGATGGCCCAGACCCGGGATTATCTGCTCGAGGTAGCCGACAGGCTGCCCCCCGGCTTTCACGTCGCCGTCAATGTCTGCGCCCAGCACTTCAAAAACCGGGACATCGTCGCCGAGTGCCGCGACTTTCTCCGCGCCTTCCCGGGTCAGGATCTGCGTCTGGTGCTCGAGGTGACGGAGCGGGAGATGGTGGATGCGGACGAGCAGACCCGCGCCATCTTCGATGCCCTGGACGAGCTGGGCGTGCTCATCGCCATCGATGACTTTGGCACCGGCCACTCCAGCCTCTGCTATCTGCAGATGTTCCATGTGGACATCATCAAAATCGATCGCAGCTTTATCAAGGGAATGAAAGAGGAAGGCCCCTCCCGCCATATCGTCGAAAACATCCTGGATCTTGCCCATCGCATGGGGCTGGCTCTGGTCGCCGAGGGGGTGGAGACTCAGGAGCAGGTCGAAATGGCACGCCATTATGGCATCGACTACCTGCAGGGCTTCTACTTCGCCAAGCCGCTGCCACCGGCCCAGTTCACTGATCTCCTGGCCAGCGCCACACGCCCGGAGCCATCCCGGCGCCATGCCGGGGTGAGACTCCTTCCCTAACGGGGGCGACGGGCAGCCAGTACTCCATGGTGGCGTCGGGCTGCTGGCCGTCAAAGCCGGGGGCATAGCGCTCCAGCTCGAAACCGTCCAGCCCTCGGTATGCCGACTCCGGCAGCCAGTGCAGGATGAACCAGTGCAGACTCTCCCCCAGTTGGGCAATGGGTCCTTTGTGGGTGAGCACGGCATACTCCGGGGCCGGCACGTTGAGACTCGACAGGCCGGGGGGCGTAGGCGCCGTCGTGGCCACTCCGGCCCAGTAAGGCAGCCGCTCCCCTGCCCCCGACACATCCACCACCCCCAGCCATTCCCTCGACAAGCCCAGCGCCCCCGTCTCGCGCAGCGCTCGCCAGATGGCGGGCACCGTCTGCTGAAAATCCGGTGAGGCATCGAACAACCCCCGGATCGTGCCCCTGACCCCCTGCAAGGTGAACGCCGGCAGGCTCTCTATGCGCACCTGCACCAGGTTGGGAGAGGCAGAGCGGGGGACCGCCGCCCGCACCAGGGGCGTACGCAGCCCCAGCCGCAGGCCCCGCTTGCGATACGCCAGCGGCGAGCAGCCAAATTGCTGTTTGAAGGCACGGCTGAAACTCACTTCCGAGCCAAACCCGTGATCCAGCGCCACATCCAGCACCCGCAGCCGGGTGGAGAGCAGCGCCTCCGCCGCCATGCTCAGCTTCAGCTCGCGCACATAGTGAGCCACCGTCTGGCCCGTCTCATGCAGGAATACCCGTTGCAACTGCCAGCGGGACCAGCAGCTCTGCCGGGCCAGCACCTCCAGGGAGAGCGGCTGATCCAGATTGGCATGGATATAGTCGAGCACTCGCTCGATCCGGGTGAGGTGGGCGCGCGCCTCGGGTGCCGGCTCACGGAGTGGGTGGAGAGAAGTCGGTGTCATGATGCGCTTGAGACCACGCCAGCAGAGGGCGCTCTGGCCCGGGAGGGCCACATTAAACAGGGGTGTCGCGCCGACCGCAAGGCTGGCGCACCGCCTGGCTATTCATCCCGCCTCGCTCAAGGTAGACGGCTCTGGCCATGCTCGGCAAAGTGGCTGCGAAGGGCGCTGATCACCCGCCGCACCTTCTCCGGGATCTCCCGCTGGGGGGTGATGGCATGGATCTCCATGGGAGGGGCCAAAAAGCCTGGCAGCAGCACGAGTAACCGACCGGTTGCGAGATCTTCTTCTATTTCACCTTCCGGTTGCAGCGAAATCCCCTGCCCTGCCAGGGTGAACTGGCGCAGGGGCAAGACGTTGTTGCACAGCACCCTGGGCTTGGGCTTGATCTTGTGGGCCTCCCCCTTCTCGTCCAACAGCAGTATCCCGCCCCCCAGCATGTCCGAGGCCAGCCAGTCGTGGGCCAGCAGATCTGCCGGGCTGCGCGGCGTGCCCTTGCGTGCCAGATAGGCGGGCGAGGCACACAGCAGCATCCGGGTCTGACCCAGCCTGCGCGCCACCAGGGTGGAATCTTCAAGCGTGCCGACCCGCAGCGCCACGTCGATGCGATCCTTGATGAGATCCCGCTTCTCGTCGTCGGCAATGATCTGGATGCCCAGGCCCGGGTGCGCCTGCAGCAGCGGCGAGAGCGCCCGCGCCAGGGGCTGGCCGGCCATCCCCACCGGCGCGGTGATCCGCACTTCTCCGAGCAGGCTGTCGCGCACCTCCGAGAGGCGCAGCTCGGTGTCGTTCAGGGTCTGCTGCAACGACTGGCACCCCTGCCACACCACCTCCCCCGCTTCGGTCAGGCTGAGGCGGCGGGTGGAGCGGTGCAGCAGGGGCAGGCCGAGCTGGCTCTCCAGTTGACTGATATGCTGGCTGACGGCGGACGGGGTCATGCCGAGGGCCTTGGCGGCGCCGGTCATGCTGCCCGCCTCCACCACGGCCGCGAAGATGGCGTAGCGTCTGAGCTGATCCATTATGAAGCCCTGCTTACAAGTGAATGCAATTTTAAGTGGATTATTAAATCACACTCGGGGGCGTAGGATAGCCCCATTCCCACAGTGAAGGAGAATTCCCATGAAGATTGCCCTCATCGGTGCCAGCGGTTTTGTCGGTTCAGCCATCCTCCAGGAGGCCGTCAGCCGCGGTCATCAGGTCACCGCCATCGTGCGTGACGTGAGCAAGGTCGCCGCCCATCCCCTGGTCACCGCCGTGGCGGTGGACGCCCAGGACAGCCAGGCACTGGCCAAGGTGCTCAAGGGGCACGATCGGGTGATCAGTGCCTACAACCCGGGCTGGAGTGCCCCGGACATCTACGATCAGTACCTCAAGGGGGCCAGCGCCATCGTGGCCGCCGCCGTCGCGGCCAACAGCTGGCTGCTGGTGGTCGGCGGTGCCGGCAGTCTGGAAATCGCCCCGGGCGTGCAGCTGGTGGACACCCCGGAGTTCCCGGCAGAGTGGAAGCAAGGGGCCCTCGCGGCCCGGGATGGTCTCACCGCCCTTCGCCGGGAAACCACCCTCGACTGGCGTTTCGTCTCCCCACCGGTGTTCCTCGCACCCGGCGAGAAGCGCAGCGGTTACCGCCTTGGCACGGATCAGGTGCTGTTCAGCGGCGAGCAGCCCGCCGGGATCACGGTCGGCGATCTGGCGGACGGGGTGCTGAACGAGGTGCAAGCACCGGCTCACCTGCGCCAGCGTTTCACCCTGGGGTATTGAGGAAAGGTGCGCCAGCAACCCTTCCCATGACAGTCACACGGAGGGAGGCGGATGCCTCCCTCCGCCTTTTCTCTCCCGCGTCTATCCCGTCACGCCAATGTCGCTCTCACCCGGTACGGCCGATCGCTGCCTGAGCCGCCCGTTGCTCGTTCCATTCGCTCAAGTCCGAATTCCATTTCGAATTTTGTATATAACTAAGAATATTTTGTTGCTTCCACCTTATAACCTCGAACAGTAGCATCACCCTCAACCCAAACGGCGCCACTCAAGAAGAGTGCGCCCCGGTTTCGCAACACCCCGCACGCCGGGGCACGCAGACCCCGTTCACGGAAAGTGAGGAGATGCCCATGACCACCCCATCATTGCCGATCATCGATCTCGCCGCCCTCAAGGGCACCCCGGCTGCACGCAGCCAGATGCTGGCGCAGCTTGGCCAGGCCGCCCGCGAAGTGGGCTTTTTCTATCTGGTGGGCCATGATCTGAGCGAATCGGCGCGCCAGGAGACCCTGGCGCTCGCCGCCCGCTTCTTCGCCCTGCCACTTGAAGAAAAACTGGCGGTGCAGATGGTCCACTCCCCCCACTTTCGCGGCTACAACCAGGTGGGGGCAGAGCTCACCCGGGCACGGCCGGATCTGCGGGAGCAGTTCGATATCATGAACGAGGCCCAGGCCCTGCCTGTGGCGCACATTCGTGAACCCTGGCAGCGCCTCATCGGCCCCAATCAGTGGCCCGCCGCCCTGCCCGAGATGAAAACACGTCTGCTGGCATGGCAGGATCGACTGAGCGACATCACCCTCACCCTGCTGGACGCTTTCGCAGAGGTGCTGGGGCAGCCCGCCGGCGTATTTGACGAGAGCATTCGCGGTGCCCCCTACCAGCACATGAAGCTCATTCACTACCCCGGGCAACCCGAAGGCAGCAGTGGTCAGGGGGTAGGTGCCCACAAGGATCCCGGCTACCTGACCCTGGTGATGCAGGACGATCACTCCGGGCTCGAGGTGGAGACGGCGGATGGCTGGATCCCCGCGCCCCCCTTGCCGGGCGCCCTGGTGGTCAACATCGGCGAGCTGCTGGAGCTCGCGTCCGACGGCTACCTCAAGGCCACCCTGCACCGGGTGGTGAGCCCACCTCCCGGGGTATCGCGCCTCTCCTGCGCCTTCTTCATGGCGGCAAGGCTGGATGCGACTGTGCCACTGCTTAGCCTCTCCCCCGAGCTGGCGGCGCTGGCCGAAGGGCCCCAGAGCGATCCCGCCAACCCGCTCTTTTATCAGGTGGGGGAGAACGTGCTCAAGGGGAGGCTGCGCTCCCACCCGGATGTGGCGGCCCGCCACTATGCAGGCGAGCCGCAGCGCGAGCCAGCGCTAGTCTGACAACCCGCCACTCGACATTAAAAAAGGGGCGCGACGGCGCCCCGGATAACACAAGCAGTCGGGCAACGACCTGACAATGACGGAGTACAAAAATGAAATTCAAGACCATGAGCGTACACAGCGGCCAGCGGATCGACCCCCAGACCGGCGCCCTCACCACCCCGCTCTACCAGAGCAGCACCTTCAGCTACTTCAACGCCCAGGCGGGCAAGGAGCGCTTCGCAGGTCAAGCCCCCGGCTTCATCTACAGCCGCTTTGGCAACCCCACCACCGCCGAACTGGAACAGAAGCTGGCAGCCCTCGAAGGTGCCGATGAAGCGCTGGTGGTGGCGAGCGGCATGGCAGCGGTGAGTGCCATCATGTATGCCCTGGCCGACAGCGGTGATGAAGTGGCCTATATCGGCCCCCTCTACGGCGGCACCGATGCCTTCCTCAAGCAGACCTTCAGCCGCGCCGGCATCAAGATCACCGCCTACGAGAGCGATCAGGCGCTGCTGGCCAACATCCGCCCCGCCACCAAGGTGGTACTCTTTGAAACCCTGACCAACCCCACCCTCAAGGTGGTGGATCCGCGGGTGGTGGTGGAGGCGGCCCGCAAGGTGGGTGCCATCACGGTGTGTGACAACACCTTCCTCACCCCCTATCTGCTGCGCCCGCTCGAGCTTGGCATCGACATCGTCATGCACAGCGGCACCAAGTACCTGGGCGGTCACGGCGACATCATCGCCGGGGTGGTGGCGGGTCGTCATGAGCTGATGAAGTCGATTCGCACCGTGGCCCTCAAGCACATCGGCTCTCCCATCGGCCCGCAGGAGGCCTACCTGCTGCAACGGGGGGTCAAGACCCTTCCCCTGCGCATGGATGCCCACCTGCACAACGCCCAGAAGGTGGCCGAGTTCCTGGATGCCCACCCGGCGGTGAAGAAGGTGATCTACCCGGGCCTTGCCAGCCATCCGGGCCACGATGCCCTCGGCGCCTTCGCCAGCGGCTTTGGCGGCATGGTGAGCATCGAGCTGGAAGGCGGGTTTGAGCGCTGCGCCACCCTGCTTGACAACCTGCAACTCTTCGTGCAGGCGGTGAGCCTCGGCGATCTCGAGAGTCTCGCCTGCCATCCGGCCAGCACCACCCACGCCGCCATGGACGAGGCGAGCCGCCTCGCCGCCGGGGTCAATGACGACCTCATCCGCTTCAGCATCGGGGTGGAAGACGCCGACGATCTGATTGCCGATCTGGCCGCCGCCCTGGCCCTTCTCTGATATCCAGTGGCGATCCGGGGGAGTGACGCAATAAAAAAAGGAAGGCAATGCCTTCCCTTTCTCTTTTCTGCCCGTCGCCCTCATCAGGCGTCGTGGTAATCCTGGCAGGCGCTCAGGGTGTTCTCCATCAGGCTGGCGACCGTCATGGGGCCCACGCCCCCCGGTACCGGCGTGATGAAGGCGGCGTGATTGCGCGCGGTCTCATACTCCACATCTCCCACCAGGGAGCCGTCCGCAAGGCGGTTGATGCCCACGTCGATCACCAGGGCACCGGGTTTGACCCACTCCCCCGGAATGAAGTTGGGCTTGCCCACCGCCACCACCAGCAAGTCGGCCCGGCGCACCTGGGTCTCCAGATCCTGGGTGAAGCGGTGACAGGTGGTGGTGGTGCAACCGGCCAGCAGCAGCTCCAGCGTCATGGGGCGCCCCACGATGTTGGAAGCCCCGACCACCACCGCATGCAGACCGTGGGTCTTGACGCCTGTGGTCTCGATCAGGGTCATGATCCCCTTGGGGGTGCAGGGTCGCAGCGCCGGGATGCGCTGGGCCAGACGACCCACGTTGTAGGGATGGAAGCCATCAACGTCCTTGTCGGGACGAATGCGCTCCAGCACCTGGGTGGTATCGCAGTGAGCCGGCAAGGGCAACTGCACCAGGATGCCGTCCACTTCCGGATCCTCGTTGAGCTGGTCGATCAGGGACAGCAGCTCCGCTTGTGTCGCCGTGGCGCTGAGGTCATAGGAGCGGGAGACAAATCCCACCTCTTCACAAGCGCGACGTTTGCTGCCCACATAGACTTGGGAGGCCGGATCCAGCCCCACCAGGATCACCGCCAGACCCGGTGCCCGTTTCCCCTGCGCCAACCGCTGCTGGACTTGCGCGGCGACCTGATTGCGAATCGTTTGCGCAACCTGTTTTCCATCAATGATTTTGGCAGACATCGTTCTTCACTCACCATGTGTTCAACTGCGGCGCATTGTCGCATTTTTTTGGCGCGGGTGTTAGCGGCTCTCGCAGGGAGGGCAATAAGTAGGCACTTGAATTTACTGGCGGAAAAAGTCGTTGACGCTGACTTTGGCGCTTGGGTATGATGCCCGCCCGTTGCCCAGTGGTGCCGCCGAAGGTATGCTGGATGGCGAATTTTCGGTGATTAGCGCAGCCCGGTAGCGCATCTGGTTTGGGACCAGAGGGTCAAAGGTTCGAATCCTTTATCACCGACCAGGTTCATCGGGAAATCCCCGGATTTCTTGATACAACGCGCCCTTAGCTCAGTCGGATAGAGCAACGGCCTTCTAAGCCGTGGGTCGCAGGTTCGAATCCTGCAGGGCGCGCCATTTAAAATGTGTTTTAAATCATTGAGTTATTGACGAAGAGTGTGACTTATCGTCCATTCGGCAGATTATCTCAAGATGACCTTGGCCACGCCTTGGCAGACACAAAATGGCGATGATTTCAGTGGTGGCTGTAGCTCAGTTGGTAGAGTCCCGGATTGTGATTCCGGTTGTCGTGGGTTCGAGCCCCATCAGCCACCCCATTGTTTCTCTGTTGTTGCTATCTGTTGCGAAAGAAATGAAAGGCTTGAATATGGCCGGCAACTCATCAGCAAGGCAGACTTCGCGCAATTTATGCGCGGCGATAAACCGGCCCCGCGCCGGTTTTTTGTTTTAGCGAATCAATTAACGCCCATGGAGGCGGCCTATGTCTCTTCGTCATCCGGGTCGCAAGCAGCCCGCTCGCCAGCCCTCCCCCGCGACGGGCAACCCCGCCCTCGATCTCTTCCACCGCAACTGGCAAGCGCTCGAAAAGCTACAGGCAAAGATCGACAAGCAAGCCCTCAACGGCCGCGATATCTATCAGCGTTTCACCAGCGAAATAGAACCCCTTGAGCGTCAACAGTGCGAGCTCATCTTTGCCCTCGCCAAGCGCCTGGTCGATTTTACGGCTCGCAAGAGCTTTACCCTGTGGCAGCGGGAGACCTTGCACCACTGGATCCACGATCTCATCAGCTATATCGAGTCCAATCCGTTTCGTGGCGAGATGGATTTGGCTCCCCTCTTTCACCAAATCCAAACCAATACCGCCCTGCACATGGATGACGAACAGCTCGACTATCAGTGTGACGTTCTTACCCAGATGCTGATGGAGACTTGTGGCCACTGCCCCGATGACATCGATACCTTGCGCGAGATGCTCAAAAACCCCGATCGGTTGAACGAGTACATGATGAATGCGGCGCGCCAGCATATGGCCGAAGAGTGCAACACCGTCGATAAAGAAGAGGATGCCCGCTTCGACGATGATGAGTTGTTTGCCGATGAGCCTCTCTTCGGCACTGAGCAGCAAGATGCTTTTGCCCACGCGCGCACCCGTCGTGAGCAAGAGGAAGAGGCGCGCATCGAACAGTTGTTCAGCAAATCCAGCCTCAAGCAGCTCTATCGCAAGCTCGCCCTGGCGCTGCACCCGGATCGGGAACCCGACCCCGTCATGCAGGCGGAAAAGACCCGCATCATGGGCCAACTCAGCCAGGCCTGGGAAAACAAAGAGATGTTCACCCTGTTGCAGCTGGCCCACACCCACCTGCCCGAGTTCGATAACCTGCTCAGTGACGAGAACCTCGCTTACCTCAACCCGATGCTGAAACGCCAGCTACGCGAGCTCGAAGTCAGCTACTACGGCGGGCAAGACGGGCTAATGGGCGCGGTGCTGCACAAATTCAAGCAATCATCCAAGAAAAAGACCGAGCAGGCCTTTGCCGAACATCGGGACTATTTGCTGCGTGATATCGACCACCTGACTGCCCAGCTGGCCGAGATCACCACCCTGCAGACCCTCAAACCCTATCTGGCGGCCCGCTGGGATCAGCAGCAAATGAGGTGGGATGAGGAAGAGGACGATATGGAATGGCTGTTTAGGTAACGGCCAGCGGTGACCGACCATCTCATCAATCAATCAATCAAGGCGCCACTGGCGCCTTGATTGTTTTCACACTGCTGGTTTTTACACTGATCGTGCTATCGGATAGCCAGCCTTAAATCAGGGTCACCTGACGCGCTTTGGCATCAGGCGCCAGCGCCTGTACCTCATCATGGATAGTTGTGAAGGGCTCAGGGGAAATGGCGGCTGCCGATGCGATTTTGCGCTGCTGATATTGGGCCAGACGCAAGTCCAGCAGCTCTTGCACCATGCGATGCAGAGGATCGATATCCTCCTCACTCACCGCGAAGCGTGGGCAGAAGCGATCCTCCCTTACCTCGAACCAGTACTCCCCCTTGGCGCCTGGATTGCCGCCACTGCTGAACTTGATCGGATTGCTCTTCCAGTAACTGAGCCAAGCCGGGCTGTCGGCGCTCAGGGCTTGCTGCTTGGCCGGCAGATCGAGACGGGCCAGCTCGGGATGCCGCTCGAACAGGTAACGGGAGTGGCTGGCCAGCGCTGCCAAGGTGGGTGGCTCACGCAGACCGTCGAGTTCGAGCAAGGCCAATAGCAGGATCAACTTGAAGCTCTTGTTGAGCGCGGTGTTCTCCACCCCCGCACGCAGAAAGTCGCCGTGCCGGTTCAGCACGCGCAGCTCCTCCTCCCCCAGATCGCCCGCTTGGGCGAGCAGCTCAAACCAGCCCCCCTGTTTTTGGGTATCGAAACGCAGTTGCTCACCCAGCCGGGCAACCCAGGTTTGCCGCGCAGTGGGACGATAACCGAGGTACTCCTTGAGGATCTGATAGGTCTCAAGCAGAGTCGGTTGCTGCTGCCTTTTTAACAGCGCTAGCAACGGAAGCAGCTTGGGATCCAGATTGATAAAACAACCTGCCGCCAGCGTCATCGCCCTGTTTGCGTGCGTTGGCGAGTAGGTCAATTGCGTTTGCAGCAGCTGAGGCTTGTAGAGACACGCCTTGTGATTGCCCACCAGATCGATCACCACCAGGCGTTCTTTGCCTTGATAGAGGCGCAAGCCCCGCCCCAACTGTTGCAGGAACACGATGCGCGACTCGGTGGGACGCAGCATCAGCACGGTATCGATGGCGGGCAAGTCGGTGCCTTCGTTGAACAAATCTACCGAGAAGATGATATCGAGCTCGGCGGCGGCCAATTGCTCCTGGGCGGCTTGTCGCCCCTGACGGGAGCCCGCATAGACGGCTACCGCCCGCACTCCGGCTTGCTGGAAGACGCTGGCCATAAAATCGGCATGACGGGTCGAGATGCAGAAGGCCAGCGTGCGCTGCTGGCGTAAACGTCGCCACTGGCTAAGGGCGTGCTGAGCCCGCTTCTGACTGGCGAAGGCACTCTCCAGCGCATGGGGGTCAAACTGACCGTTGCGCCAAGGCAGCGCGGCATAGTCGATAGTGTCATCCAAAATGCCGTGATAGGTGAGCGGCACCAGCATCTTTTGCTCAATGGCGAGCGCCAGCCCCCGTTCAAAGACGAGATTGTTGTCGCACAGCGCCAGAATATCGGCCTGATCGGTGCGGTCAGGGGTCGCGGTCAGCCCGAGCAGGAAGCGGGGCTTGAAGTGGTTTAGCAAGCGCCGGTAGGAGGGTGAGGCGGCATGATGAAACTCATCGACCACCACGTAATCGAAGTGATCCGGTGCAAAGCGCAGCAGATGCCGACTCTTGCCCAGCGTCTGGATGGAGGCAAACAACCAGTCGGCCTCATCCTGCTGCTGACCGTGATAGAGGCCAGAATTTGCCTGCGGCGCCATGTGCAAGAAGGTCTGGCGCGCTTGGGTCAGGATCTCCTCCCGATGGGCAACAAACAGCAGGCGGGCCGCCTGCATCTGGCGCACATCAAAAGCCGCGAGCCAAGTCTTACCAAGGCCGGTCGCCATGACCACCACGCCCCGTTTATGCCCCTGTGCCCGCGCGGCTTGCAGCGCCATCAGCGCCTCTTGCTGCACGCTGTTGGGGATGGGGGCTTCACGCAGCTGCTCGGCGCTGCTGCGATGATCCCCGGTGAGCACCCGCAACTCCCGCAGCGCGCTCTGCCGATAGCGAGCGAGGTAGCCATCTATCCAGTCGTGGGTAAGGAGCACGACCCGCGCGTCTTGCGCCAGCCGCTCGATTTGAGCCGCGAGCTGACGCAGGCTGTGATGCGGCTCGCTGGGTCCGCTCGGCTCAGCCCTGAGCGACCAGTTCCACTCCAGCGACTCGGTAAGGGCGGCGGCAGAGATATTGCTGGAGCCGAGAAACGCCTGACCACCGAGCACCGCTGGCGACCCTTCCTGGCCAACTTGCTGGCCTAGGTACTGGGCTGCGTGCTGGACAAACAGATAGGACTTGAGGTGAAAACCGCGATTGCCCTGACTCTGGTAGATCAGCGCGCAAGAGCGAGCGGGATCAAATTTGAGCAACTCGCGCAGCGCCACCGGCTGGGTCACCTCCAGATAGTCCGAGGTGATCACCCGAAGCCGTGCTCCTCGCGCCAGCGCCTCGTGCAGGGCACCGCGCAACAACACCAGCCCGCTTTGGCGAATAAAGGAGACACACAACTCAATGCGGCTACCCTCGCCACAACGGGCGATGGCGTCCAGCAGATGTGGCAACAGGGGATCGTTGAACTCCGGATCCCCCGCCTCTCCCCCGCTGATGAGCACGGGTGCACTCATGACCCGACCTTGCGCACGATGGCGTTAAGCCAACACTCCTGCTCGCGGCCGGGGCGTCGATCCGCAGTCTGCCAGATCTCGACCTCGCTCAGCGGCAACGGCGTTATCAGGGCTTGCAGCCCCGCCTCATCCAACTGGGTGAAGGCTCGGCCATCGCGCTCGGTCTCGTCTACCCCATATTTGAACGAGCAATAGAGCAGACCACCGTCGGCGAGTTGCTGGCACAGATGGACCATTACGGCATCCAATTCGGCACGGGGAACATGCAGCAGACTGGCACAGGCCCAGATGGCATCGACCGGCGCGGGAGCCACGAACTGATCGAAACGGCACAGTTGCACCGGCTGACCAAGCAGGCGCTCGGCGCGCAGGGCCAGCTCCGCGCTGGCATCGAACGCAGTGACCTGAAAGCCCTGCTCTCGGAAGTAGAGACTGTCCCGACCAGAGCCGCAGCCCGCATCGACGATATGAGCGCCGGGAGCGAGCAGAGGCAGGAAGCGCTGGTAAAGCGGCTGCATATCGACCGACAGCGTGCCTTCGACGAAGCTATCGGCGTGTTGGTTGTAGTAATCGATAGACATAGTAAACAGGCACCTAGCAGAAAACGCTCAGATTAACAGAGAGTTAGGGGTAAAAAAATCGAGTCAGTGCCATTTCAGACAATCCGCAGTACGGGAAGGCCAACTGGCACCTTCTTCGCTATTCATAAATGCTCTATTGACCCTAACGGCGCTCAGTTCATGCTATCAAAAAGAGTGTTATTCTAAGCCTGAGAGCACGGTAGCTCTATGAAGCCAGATCACCAAATCGATCATTTCTACTATTTGGCCAAGATGTACGCTGCGTCAGCGATTCATCATGGCGGTCTAATAGATCAGAACCACAGTCTGGGTTCACTTTGCGCCCAACACTGCTGGCGGTGTGCTCTGCCCATCACATCTAACTTGCCCCAAGGAGTTGGTGCGACAAGTTGTGCCATTGGAGGACCGCAGGTTGCCGAGGCTATCTTTACGCCAGGTGACGGTCTCGCCGGTGCTGGGATTGCTGACCCGTACATTGCCTAGACTATCTTTGCGGTAAGTGGTGCCTTCGCTGCTGCGCACATTGCCGAGAGAGTCTTTGCGCCAGGTGGTGCCGCTTTGCGAATCCCTGACGTTGCCGAGACTGTCCTTGCGCAGGGTGCCGCTATTGCCATCATCACACTGGTAGCGGGTATTACCGAGGCTGTCTTTGCGATAGGTACAGTCGGCGGCCCCGGCACTCTGGACCACCAGCAGTAACAGGGCACCAGCTAATACGCCGAGCGGGGGTAACGAAGGTGACATAAACATGCTCCTTGGTTGGGGCTGACTGGGACTCTCTTCAAGCGGGTCCAGTATATGCCGCCTCAATACCCATGCCGATACTGGTTACATACACATGTCGCATTTTGGAGCAGATGCGGGGTGTCTGATCACCGAGCCGGCGTTTATCGGCGGGGTCTGCTGGACGACGATGGCAATGGGTTGCAACCCAGACAATCAAGGCGCCTGTGTAGCGCCTTGATTGTTTTACGCGATCTGCATCGTTAAACGACTATGCCGTCGGCGCCGTTTCCTCTATGGCAATCGTGCCGGGCTCTTCCAGAGCCTCGACGATCAATGATAACCGATCCTGTTCGAAGTCCATATGCATGGCGTCCAGTTGCGGCAGTGTCTTGCTGGCCTTCGCCGAGAGTTTGTTGAATCTCTCCACTTTGCCATACAGCCCTTGCTTGCCCACCAGCGCCTTGACCGTGTTGTTGTAGTGATTGCTGGCAGTGTTGAGCGTGCCGCCCAAGCTGCTCAGACGTTCGGCAACAAGGCAGACCTGGTTGTAGATGTCGCCGGCTTTTTCACTGATCTCGCGGGCCTCCGTATTGCTGCGTTCGATCATCCACAGATTTGATACCGTGCGCAGGATGGGGATCAGGGTCGTATGTGAGACCAGTACGATGCCCTTGTTGTATCCATACTCGAACAAATCCTTGTTGTGCTTCAACGCTTCGATATAGGCGGGTTCAATCGGCATGAACATCAGCACAAAGCTGGGGCTGTGCATGCCAATCAAGTTGATGTAATCCTTCGATGCCAGATCGTCGATATGCTTGCGCACCGCTTTGAGATGCTCTGCCATCGCCAGCTGATACGCCTCTGGGCTCTCGGCCGCTACCGCCCGATCATAAGCCACCAAAGAAACCTTGCTGTCGATGATGATGTGTTTGCCATCCGGCAGTTTGATCAGATAGTCGGTCTGCTTGTGCTTGCCTTCCGCATCCTTGAAGCTGCTCTGCACTTCGTAGTGGGCCGCTTCAATCAGGCCACTCATCTCCAGTGTGCGGCGCAGTTGCGCTTCCCCCCAGGCTCCGCGCTGCTGGGAATCGCCCTTGAGGGCCGACGTGAGGTTGTTGGCCTCCTTGCTCATATTCAGACCAATTTCCAGCACCTTCCGGATCTCGGCATTGAGCTGAGCGCTGCCTTGCACCGAGACATCGTGCACCTCGTTGATCCGTTTCTGGAATCCTTCGATCTGCTCGCGAAATGGCTTGAGCAGGCTATCGATCCCGATCTGGCTGCTCTGAGTGAACGCCTTGCCCTTCTCGTCGAAAATCTTGTTGGCGAGGTTTTCAAACTCCTGTGCCAGTGTCTTCTTGGCATCGGCAAGTTGACCCAGCTGCTCCTGGAAGTGCTCTTCCCGCTTTTGCAGCGTGGTTTTGAGCTCGGTGTGTTCGTTATCAACCTGATGCAACCGCTCCTGCAGGCCGAGAATGGCGTTCTCACGCTCTTTCAGGGTCTGTTTGACATCCACCAGTTGTTCACGGACTTCGCGCTCCGCGCTCTGCAGGGATTGCGCATGTTTGCCTTCATTGGCCAACTTATCCTTGAGCTGGCTGATCTCATCATGGGCTGCTCGGTTTTGCCCATCAGCCAGATTCAAGCGTTCACGCAAGTCAGCGATCTGCTCTTTCTGACCACGGTTTTCGGCCTGTGCCGTCTCCAGACGCTTCTCCGCGTCATGTTGCTGCTCCTTGGCCGCGCTCAACTGCTGCTGCAAGGCCTCGCTGGCAGCCTTACGTTCGCTCAATTGCGTCGCCAACTCTTGCAGCTGCTCTTTGGCACCCTCTAGCTGGGTCTGCACCTTGCCGGCCTCCACCTGCTGCCCATAACATTGTTGTTCCGCCGCCTTGAGCTGCTCCTGAGCCTGTGCCAATTGCTGTGTCAGCAAGCCCTGTGCCTGCTGTGCCTGCCCCAGTTGGCTAGTGAGCTGACCGAGCCGGTTGCCGTGGCGCAGCGCCGCCACAAAGTAGCCAATCACGCAGCAAGCGATTGCAATGATGACGCTGATGACAATGATCTCCGTAGTCCACTGGCTGATTTGCATGAATACTCCTTAAGCGTGCTTGAAAGGCAGATGTAAGTGGTGCGAATAGTGCTTTTGCCCGGCGATAACCACGATAATCGCGTCAATGCCTATGCTGGCCACTACTGTGCAACAGGCTAACACGCCCGATTTCATGGAAACCGATGGTGACTCACACTCCCGCCTGCTGATGCTCAACTGAGCAGAATGTTTATTAAAAATCCCGTTGGATGGCGACGTTCACAGGCTTGTCGGCCGCACCTTTGAGCATGGCGTCGAGCTTGTCGACGGGCTGGGATGGTATGCGGTCCCCGGGGTTGGCTCATCTTCCTATTCGACGTCTTCTTCGTCCGCACGCGCGTGGCTCATGGCGCGGCCTTGGGCCGCAAACTCATTGCGACGCGCCCAGCTGAAATCCGCCAACACCAGATCCGGGTAATAGGCGCTGTTAGTGCCCATCATGACGCTGACCACAAAGTCCTGTATCACCTTCAAATACTGAATGAGGCCGTCCAGCGTGGGAGATGGCGCATGGATAAAGGCCAGGATCACCTCGGATACCTGAATGCCGACGGCAGCCAGCCCCTCACTGAGCGTGAAGGCGAGATCTTCCCCTGCGTGCCACCCCTCATCCAACTCGAAGTAATGGATGAGGGCCTTGCCAAGTTGCTCCGCCGTGCGCCACGCCTCCAGGCCGTGCACCTCCCCGGTCTGCCTGCTGATCGCACGCGTTACCCGTTTATTTTTCCTCCACAACATCGGCAACGCTTCGCGCTGGGATGCCCTCGATATGCGGCGACACCCCCTTGCAGAGCAGACAATGGAAGAAGGGAAACAGCAATTCATGCACGACGCTGGGCGAGCCGAAATAACCCGCTTGGGACGCCGTTTGCAGCATCTGCGCAAAGCCATCGGCGGGGACTTGCCCGGCGGCATAAAAGGCAATTTCGCTTTCGATGATCGATTTGGCCTCCTCCAAAGACCAGCCGAAATGATCAGGATCCAGCGACAACCGCATTCTCGATGCCAGCCACCAACCTTCACTGTCACGAACAAAGAGCACTTCCGCCGCCTTGCTCCCCGTCCAGCTCCGGTATAGGTGGAGAGTTTCTCCTTCGAAATAGCAGAACCATTTGTACTCCATCGCCGGAGGGATAAATCCCTGTCGGATGTTGGCCATCTGCTCATCGCGAAAGCGCAGGCTCAGCGGAAGGGTGAGCGCATCTCGATGCAATGGTTGTAACCCTTGCCAATCATGCCGTGTCGCCGCCTTCATCCTTTATCTCCCAAGTCATCAGTTAAAACCCAGATGACTATATCGTTCGAGCAAAGCCGCTTCGATACTGGGGTTTTGCACATGTCGTATTTTCAAGCAGATATTTTCAAACTAATAGACAGATAAGAGGCAGGCGAGACGGACGGGGCAGTTCCTCACAACCACACGGCTTCCTGCTCCAGCGCCATCCCGCTGGCTTGCATTGACCGGATCAATTGCTTCACTTCCACGTCGAAATCGGCTGTCGCAGGGTGTGCCAGCATGGCGTTGAATTCGCGCTGGGTATCCTGCCAAAGCGTGGTACAACCGAAACGCTCGAGACGAGATGGCCACTCGGGCATCAACCACAGGGCCACGCTGTGGCCAAGACGGCTGCGAAGCCGGGCAAAGTTGAGCAGACCCACTCCGTCGTAGTCGGGAAAGAAGTGGATCGCAGGCGCCCGCTGGCGCAAGGCGAGCCAATCCAACAATGTGTTGGGCAATTGGCCACTGTAATAAGCAACACTGGCGGGCTGGGCGCAGGGTAGCCAGTCCAGCTGGTCAAACAGCGCCTGATTTTCCACAAGCCATAGCGGATGTTCGGTATACCAGGTGCTGTCGGCGTGCACAGTCAGAGCGGCGACGCCCAGTTGATCGGTGCTCAGTCGCAAGTCCAGCCGGTTGTCTTTATCGTCTCGCCACGCCACCTGACCGGGACCGGCCTTTAACAGCAGATAGCTGAACTCATGCCCATGATCTGCCCCCTTGCTACGGCGAGTTGCGGCGATGTTACGCGCTCGGCGTGGCAGACCATCGACCAATTCGGCTTGCTCTATTGGCACCAGTTGTCGCCACTGGTGTTCCACCACGGCGGGCAGCCTTATCTCAAATACGACTCCCCTGCCCTCGGGCCGCATCTGTATGCTGCCGGTAGCGCGGGCAAAGCTGCTCAGCTCACGTCGCTGCCCCTCGCTCAATTGAGAGCTGGCAAGCCCTCCTCCAGGGGCTTGGCGCAATTTGCGCAAGGCGGCGATCAAACTACGGCTCATGGTCGCTCCTTGGGAGCAAGCACCAGCCAGCTCTGCCGATTGATATGGTTCTTGCCGGCATGGTGATGGATAGGTACGCAATAGCGTGCCGTGGTCAACGGAGCTGGCGAGGCGCAGATCAGGGCAAAACCGAATTCTGCCGCCACATCGATCAAATTTTTCTGGTTGCGGGTATCCAGCGCCAGCGCCTCATCCAGATAACAGATGGTACGGATGCGCTTGTTCTTGTGATGCATCAGGTGGAGCATGGCCAGCCCGGTCACCAGCTTGGCCATCAATACGGTGCCGTTGGAGGCCGCACTGTCTATCTCGGTGAAGGACTCCTCCTGCTGATCCTGCTTACCTATCACAAACTCCAGGCGAAACAGATCGGCGACACGGAGCCCTTGCCGGGCATTGCCCTCATCAAACAAGGTCTGTTTGGCGCGATCCAATCGCACATCATCCAGCACGCTTTGCTGATTAAACAGATCGAAGCTCTCCCCCGTCTCCACCTGAGCGGACTTATCGAGCAGAATTTCGATGGCTTCCACCAGGTGTGCTTCATCCCTGGGCTCGATTTTGAAAACCCTGAGGTCGGACAGTTGACGCTGACTCACCAGCCGGTTAAAGCCCCGCATCTGCGCCTTAAAAGCATTCAGCCCCTGTCTGAGCTGTTTCAGGCTGGCGGTGACATTGATCACGGCACTGCGGGCCTTCTTCTCCAATGCCTCGGCTTCTTTTGGCAACATCTGATGGAAATCGAGGATCCGACTCCACTCCTCGTCCTGAGTCGGGCAGTGTTCATACTTGGTGAGTCCGCCAGCGTGCAAATCCTGCAAACCGCGCTGCAACGCGCTGTTCAACGCCAACAATTGACGACTATCGGTCTGGAATTCTTGCAAACGGGTATATAGGGTATCCAGCGTTCTGGTGGCTCCCCCGAGCCAGGGATGGTAGGAAAGAGATTCCAGATAACCGAATTCTGGCCCCTGATCCTCGCGCTGGTTACGCATGGTGACGATGCCGTTATGCTCATCATCCAGTCGCATCTGCGCTTGTCGCAAAGCATTGAGTTGATCAACCAAGCTCAATTGCTGCTGGTTAATCGCTGCCAGCTCGGCCTGTAGCCTATCCAGCTCTTGTTCATGGGCTATCAATTGCTCTGCTCGCTGGTCACTCTGGGCCAATAGATGCTGCCAGGTGTCGAAGTCGGCCAGCTCCTGCCGCAGTTGTTGCTGCTCCTGCTCTAATCGTTGCTTGTGTGCCTCGGCCTGATGGCGCTGCTCGGCTGTTTGCCGCTGCTCCTCCAAACTGGCGATATGCCTGTCGGTATCCCTGATCTGCTCCTCCAGCTCGGCTTCACTGAGTTGCTGAAACTGGGGATGCAACCGATGAAGGTTAATGCGCAGGCCAGCCAGCATCAGCGTCTCGCTCGGCGCCTGTGACAACTGTTGTTTCAACCGGGGCATATCAAGTTCGAAATCTGCCGGTCCCAACTGCATCACTCCGGCCTGGAGCACCCGGTTTAGTCGCAGTAACTCCTCTTCACTCAGATGCTCAGCCATGTGTCGATAGAGATTGTCGGCCAAAGTCTCCTGCTGCCGATGCAGGCTCATCGACAACTGCTGTTGCCGACGTAAATCTCGCCTTATGTCCTCTACGCTGCGGCTCTTGACCTGCCCCAGCAGGGTGATCTGAGCCTCCAAATTCTCCTTGACCGCCGCCAGCTGTGTTTCAAGTTGCTCACGTCCCGAAAGCAGGGTAAACCGACGCTCCAGCTCCGCTTGCTGCTGATTGAGCGCCAGCAGCTGAGTATGGGACTGCTGTTTTACGAGCCGTTCGACACTCAGCTCCTGAATACGGCTCCCCGATTGCTTTTGTGCCGTCTCGCATTGCAACACCTTGGCTGCCAATTCCTCTGCTGTGGACTCATAGTAGGAGTGCCACTGCTTGAGGTCTTCTTCTATCTGTGGGCACCAGACGATGAGCTTGCCTCTGAGCGTCAAACGCTCTTGCACTTGTTTGGCCAAGCTCAGGATCCGTGCAGACTGATTGACCGCCGCCTGATACTGAGCCCGTTCACTATTGACCTCGCTAAGGAAGGTGCGAACAAGTCCCTGATATGAGATCATGTTTGTCATCTGGAGCCATGGAACAGGGTTCATCATGAGTTATCAGCTCACCTTCGC
>NZ_JBFOCK010000005.1:0-6854 GCF_040907765.1 Aeromonas sp. s9 | reverse complement strand
GGCATTTACGGGAGAAAAGATCGGCTCAAACTGAAAAAATGAAATGACTGAGTCAGCCGAGAAGAATTTCCCCGCTTATTCGCACCTTCCCTAAGATTTTTGTCGCCACGCTTGCTGATACCCTTCAGGTTTGCCCGGCCCCCAGTACTGTACTGGCGTGGCACCAATCCGACTGACGCCGCGAAATCACGACTACATCGATAGTGTTTTCCGTCACCGAGCTCGGCGGCCAACACGCTGGCAGTGATCGGGCCGACACCAGGGATTGTCATCAGACGCTGACCAAGATCGTCATCGCCAAGCTGGCTGGCCAGTTCCTTGTCGATCTCGGCAATTTGCTGCTCCAGATACTTGAAATGGGCATGCAGCCTCTCCAACATGGTAATCAGTCGCGCTGGTAACTCGTGTTCAGCCATCACAGAAGGCAGGCGCTTGATGGCGGCATGACCGACGGGCAGACTGATGCCAAATTCGAGTAAAAAGCCGTGTATCTGGTTCGATGCCTTAACCCGATCGCGCACAAACGATTCGCGCACACGATGCAGTGCTCCCAACGTTTGCTGGCTTTCGGTCTTGGGCGTTACAAACCGCATGGAGGGACGGCAGGCGGCCTCGCAAATAGCTTCAGCATCGATGAAGTCGTTCTTGTTGCTCTTGACGAATGGGCGCACGAATTGAGGCGAAATGAGCTTACTCTCATGCCCAAATTCAGCCAGCCGACGAGCCATGTAATGGGCTCCGGCACATGCCTCCATGACGATGGTGCATACAGGAAAAGTTGCGAGGGATTCGATGAGCTTTGTCCGGTTGAACTTCTTGCGAAGAAGAGCCTTGCCGAACCGGTCTTGACAGTGAATGTGAAAAGAGTGTTTACCGAGATCAATACCAATAAGCGCAACGTTTTCCATGATGGCCTCTCCTGAAAGAAAAACACCCTGTCAGCGTACCGCTCACAGGGTGGGGGTGACCATCTCATTAGACCCGGGCCTTGGCCCGGGTCTTTGCATGTCAAGGGGTGGACTCAGCTCGGAGGCAGACCCAGCAGGGCGCGCAGCTGGTGCGCGGTGGCCTCGACCGCCGCCCAGTCGCGGCCAGTGACGGTGACGTGGCCCATCTTGCGGCCGGGGCGGGCTTCGCCCTTGCCATAGAGGTGAAGGTGCACCCCGGGCAGGGCCAGGGCGCCGGCCCAGTCCGGCGTGCCGTCTTGCCACAGATCCCCGAGCAGGTTGAGCAGGATGGCGGGCTGAACCTCAGCCTGTGCCGGCAACGGCAGATCGCACAGGGCGCGCACCTGCAACTCGAACTGGCTGCAACCGGCGTTGTCGATGCTGGGGTGACCCGAATTGTGGGGCCGGGGGGCCATCTCGTTTACCAGTAGCTCACCGCCGACCAGGAAGAACTCCACCGTCAGCACGCCCACATAGTCGAGGGCGGCGATGATGTGCTCGGCGATGCGCTGGGCCTCGCGCTCCAGGGCGGGCACATTGGCCGGGGAGCGGGTCTGATCCAGGATGCCGCCGCTGTGCCAGTTCTGCACCAGGGGCAGGGCACTGATGGCACCGCTCGGACTGCGGGCCAGGGTGAGGGCAAACTCCCCCTCCAGTGGCAGGCGTTTTTCCAGCACGCAAGGGACACCGCTGGCGGCCAGGGCCGCTGGCAATTCGCCCGCATTGTGGATAGTCCACTGCCCCTTGCCATCGTAGCCCTCGCGGGCGGTCTTGAGGATGGCGGGGAAGAGGTCGCCGGGCAGGGCGGGCAGCGGCTCGCCGGGCAGCAGGGTCAGGTTCGGGGCGACCGGTACGCTGGCGCGGGTCAGGAAGGCTTTCTCTTCCCGGCGATCCTGACAGACACGTACTGCGCTCGCGGCCGGGCGCACCGGCTTGTACTGCTCCAGCAGGGCCAGGGAGGCGGCGGGCACGTTTTCGAACTCGCAGGTGATGGCGTCGCAGCGGCTGGCCAGATCGCGCAGGGCATCGGCATCGTCATAGGCGGCCACGATCTGCTCGTCGGCGGCTGCACCGGCGATGCTGATGGGGTCCGGGTCCAGCACGATCACCTTGTAGCCGAGACGGTGGGCAGACATCACGAAGTAGCGGCCGAGCTGGCCGCCACCGAGCATACCCAAAGTGGCGGGGGGCAGTATCATGCCGGCTCCTCCAGGGTGAGCGCCAGCACCCGGTCGCGCTCCTTGGCGCGGAAGCCGTCGAGCTGCTGGTGATAACGGGGAGCGTCGCCATCCTGGGCGACAGAGAGCAGGGACACGGCGAACAGACCGGCATTGGCGGCACCCGCCTCGCCGATGGCGAAGGTGGCGACCGGTACGCCCTTGGGCATCTGCACGATGGAGAGCAGGGAATCCATCCCCTTGAGCTGGCGGGTGGGGATGGGCACGCCCAGCACCGGGATCGTGGTCTTGGCGGCCAGCATGCCCGGCAGGTGGGCTGCGCCGCCGGCGCCGGCGATGATGGCGCGCAGACCGCGATCGCGCGCACTGGCGGCATATTCAAACAGGAGATCCGGGGTGCGATGGGCGGATACGACGCGCGCTTCATAGGGTACGCCGTGCTCCTTGAGGATGCGGGCGGCGGCCTGCATCACGGGCCAGTCAGAGTCGGAGCCCATTACCAGGCCGATCATAGGGGGGGTCGTCATTACGGCTTCCTCGGATGTCAAACGTTTGCCGCATGTTACCAAAAAGCCGTGGGATCTGGCTCAACATTTCTTGTGTTTGACCCGCTCGAATGACGGTCAACGAGCCTCAAGGTACGAGAGGGGGCGAGGATCTGCGCCACTTGGCACCGACTTTGGGTAAAAACGACATTAGAAATCCAGATGGCTATACATCCAAGACGGCTCTGCCTATAATCCCCCCGCTTTGGCGCATCATGCTTAAAAGGGAATCCGGTGAGAATCCGGAGCTGGCGCGCAGCGGTAAGGGGGAACGAAGCGACATCAGGGCACTGCCGTCAGGTGGGAAGCCGTCGCCGTAGGCCATCAGCCCCCAAGCCCGAAGACCTGCCAAAGTTCGTATTTCGGGCCGAGAGAAACCGGCCACGAAGTAGATGCTTACGCGAACTTAAGGATCTCTCATGTCCAAGACATTATTGGCGGCTGCCCTGTTGCCAACGGCGGCCTTTGCCCAACAACTGACCATCCCCGTCAATCCCACCATGGTGGTGACCGCTACCCGTGTCGCCCAGCCTGCCTCCAGTGTGCTGGCTCCCGTCAACGTGGTGACCCGTGACGAGATCGATCGCCTGCAAGCCCAGACCGTGACCGACGTGGTCAAGACCCTGCCCGGCGTGGAAGTGGTCAGCAACGGCGGCCGCGGCCAGCTCAGCTCGCTGCGGGTACGTGGTGGCACCTCTTCCCAGACCCTGGTGCTGGTGGACGGGGTGCGCAGCGCCTCTCTGACCGCCGGGATGACCGAGCTCAACAACCTGCCCCTCAACCAGGTGGAGCGGATCGAATATATCCGCGGTGCACGCGCCACTATTTATGGGTCCGATGCCATCGGTGGGGTCATCAACATCATCACTCGCCCGGACCAGGGGACCAATCAGCACAAGTTCAACCTGGGCGCGGGCTCCCACAAGCAGCGTCAGGCTGCCTTCAGCAGCGCCAGCCAGGTGGGTGATGCGGGTCAGATCAAGGTCGCTGGTGGTTTCGATGACGAGACCGGCTACAACGTGCATCCCATCGTCGGGGTGAACGATGGCGACAAGCATGGACACCGGGGCTATAACGCCATGGTGGATTATCAGCAGGCGCTGGCCAGCAACTGGGATCTGTTCGGTACGACCCGCTGGTTCCGCAACATTGCCCAGTACGACAGATCCTCTGCCGCTTCCGCCTGGGGCCCGGCGTTTCATCAACGCAACGAGACCTGGACCGAGAACCAGAGCTACCAGCTCGGCTCCCGCTATCATGACGAGCGCTACCTGAGCGAGCTGCGCGGCGCCTTCTCCAAACAGGATGCCTACGACTACCCGGATACCAGCGGCCGCGATCAGTCCGCTGATCGACTCTATACCCGTCAATACACCCTGAACTGGGTCAACAGCGTCAAGCTGGACGAGAGCTGGACCCTGGGGGGCGGCGCCGACTGGCAGCGCGACATGCTGGACGATAGTTCCCGCTCCTCTGGCGTCGCCTTCCCGAGTGAGGCCGATGAGCGTGACAACACCGGGCTCTATGCCCTGGCCCAGTTTGACAACCAGGTCTGGCAGGCCGAGCTGAGCGGTCGCAGCGATGACAACGAGCAGTTCGGACGTCACAACACCTGGCAAACCGGCGCTGGCTGGCGCTTCGTTGAGGATTATCGCCTCAGTGCCCGTTACGGCACCGGTTTCCGTGCCCCCTCCTTCAACGATCTCTACTACCCGGGGTCCGGCAATCCGGATCTGAAGCCGGAAGAGTCGAAAAGCCACGAGTTGATGCTGGACGGACAGACCGCTGGTGTGGAGTGGCGCTTGACCGGTTATCGCAACGACTTCGAGCAGATGATCCAGTGGGCACCGGACAGCCAGGGCATGTGGACGCCGCAAAACGTCGGCAAGGCGCGGATTGAAGGGGTTGAGCTGGAAGGGGAGTTCGAGACCGGCTGGCTGAGCCATCGCGTTTCCGCCGAATACAAGGATCCCAAGGACAAGGTCACCGACAAGCAGTTGCAGCTGATCTCCCGCAAGGGGGCCAAGTGGGTGAGCCAGGCGCAGTGGCAGCAGTTCGATGGCTCCCTGAGCTGGATCTACCAGGGTGAGCGTTATGGTGACGCGGCCAATACCACCCAGCTGGGCGGTTACAGCGTGTGGAACCTGGCGGTGGGCTATCAGGTTGCACCGTCCTGGAAGGTCTCCGGCAAGATCAGCAACCTGCTGGACAAGGAATACCAGACCTCGGTGGGTTACCCGGCTGATGAGCGTGCCTACTATGTGACGGTGGACTACGCACTCTGATCCCCTTGTCTGGATCTGAAAAATCAGGGGCCCTGCCATTGGCAGGGCCTTTTCTATTGGCGCCGGGCGGGAGTATGATCGCGGCCTCGCATTCAAGGGGGAGCTCAGGTGGCCAATATTCTCGTGTTCGACTCCGGTATGGGCGGTCTGACCGTCTATGGGGAGATCCGTCGCGCTCTGCCGGAGCACAACTATTTCTACAGTTTCGACAATGCCCACTTTCCCTATGGCGAGCTGAGTGAGGCGGCCCTCATCGAGGCTTGTACCGGACTGGTCAGCCACATGGTGGCCGAGCACGCCATTGATCTGGTGGTGATCGCCTGCAATACCGCCAGCACCATTGCCCTGCCATCCCTGCGTACCGCACTCAGCATTCCCGTGGTCGGCGTGGTCCCCGCGATCAAGCCTGCCGCCGCCCTGACCCGTAACGGCTACATCGGTCTGCTGGCAACGCCCGGCACCGTCAGCCGTGACTATACCCATGAACTCATTGCCCAGTTCGCCCCGGGCAAGCATGTGCTGCTGAAGGGGGCCACCGAACTGGTTATCGAAGCCGAGCGCAAGCTGGCGGGGTTGCCGGTCAATATGGCCCTGCTCAGAGAGGTGCTCGCAGACTGGATGGAAGGGGAGGAGAGGCCGGATACCCTGGTACTGGGATGTACCCACTTCCCCTTGCTCAACGAAGAGATCAAACAGCTGATGCCGGAATGCCAACTGGTCGATTCGGGTCTTGCCGTGGCAAGGCGGGTGGCGCATCTGCTGGCGACACTGCCGGTCCAGGCGCCTGGCGAGGGGACGGGACGTGCCTACTGCACGCGACTGGATGCTGGGGCCCAGAAACTGACAGCCCCCTTGCAAGCTTGGGGGCTGTCGTCACTCGAAGAAGTGGTGTACTGAATATCAGGCGTCGACGTCGTTGACGTCCTTCTCATCCCGGTCCCGCTTGTCATTTGCTTCACGCACTTTCAGGGTGCGCTGCTGATACTCCTTGTCATTGAGCGCGGCGATGGCCTTGGCCGCATCGGCGACAGGCATCTCCACAAACCCGAAGCCCCTGCGTTTGCCGGTGGCCTTGTCCTTCATCAGACGAACTGACAGTACCTGACCTTGCTCGGCAAAGAGTTCGCGCACCGCAATCTCGTTGGCGCGATAGGGCAGGTTGCCTACATATAAGGTACAGGTCTCCTGGCTGGTCGCCTGTTCGAGGGCGGTGGCAGGCGCACGGTTAAGGAAGAGCGGTACCACGAAACCGCCAATGGCCAGACCGGCGGCAAAAATGACTTCGACTTTCAGAGAGAACTGCAGGGCCTGGGCAACCAGATAGCCGAGCAGCGCCAATACCAGAGCAAGAACTGCTGCCTGCACATAAACGGGAAACTTGGATAAATTCATCTTTAAAGACCTTTTGTAAATGAAAGCAAAAAAGGTGCAACACTCTATTCACCTTCATGGTAACCAGCTTTACGACCAGACGCTACCATGGACCACTTGAGGTAAATTATCCGCTTCAGTATGGCATTCCTTCAGCCAGGAAGATCCTGATAAATGCCAATAAAAGAGGGCTGAAATCATCAGCTTGTGGATAACATTGTATATATACACTGGGTAAGTTGTTTCTAACTGGATAATTTGAAGTTTCCGTGACTTTCTTCAAAAATTCCCTTGTCATCGCAATCGGCCTCCCTATAATGCGCCCCTACCAGCACGGCGGAACACGCCAACCTGATGAGCCAGCTTCCCTTAGGAAGTGGGCGCCGAAAGAAAAGCGAAAACAACCGCTTGACTTTCGAAGTGAGGAGCGTATGATGCGCCTCCTCAACGCGATAAGCGTGACGCTCTTTAACAATTTGAATCAAGCAATCTGTGTGGGCACTCACAGCATCGAGCATCAAAAACAAT
>NZ_JBFOCK010000004.1:0-22453 GCF_040907765.1 Aeromonas sp. s9 | reverse complement strand
CCATCTTCTCGTTGTGACTAGTACTGAACATAGCTCCAAGACTACCTCTTAAGTTAAGAGGGGCGAAGTGTCTGGATCTTCAAGGGGCCAATCTAACTACTACCAGGATGGTTCTTATCTTTATGTGGTGGACCGCCAGCGCACCCTCATCTACCACCCGAACCCGGAGCGCATCGGCCAGAGGATTGGCAAGAACCGGGTGGTGGATGCGGTGCTCAAAGGGCAGGATGGCGCCCAGAGCGTGCTCAACTCCCGAGGCAGCGAGATGCTGGCAGGCTTTGCCCCGGTGGCGGACGCAGGCTGGGGGATAGTGGCCCAGCGCCCCCGCAGCGCCACCCTGGCCGGCCTGGATGAACAGATGCTGGAGATCCTCAAGGGGATGATCCCGGTCACCCTCTTCATTCTCTTCGTCATCTGGCTCTCGGCCACCATCATCGCCAGACCCTTGCGGCAACTGGCCAACCGGGCCGGACTCATGGATCAGCAGGGGGCCGCCACCAGCATCTCGGGGATCCACGCCTGGTATTTCGAAGCGGCCCAGTTGAAGCAGGCCATCCTCAAGGGGCTGGGGCTGCTCAACACCAAGATCGACAAACTGCACACCGACAGCCACACCGATCCCATGACGGGCCTGTTCAACCGCCGGGCCATGCAGCAAATGCTGGACGAGTACGAGGTCGAGCGTCAGCCCCTGACGGTGATTGCCCTGGACATCGATCACTTCAAGGCCATCAACGACCGCTTTGGTCACGACGTGGGGGATGCCGTCATCGTCTCCCTCGCCACCCTGATGCAGCAGGATCTGCGTTCCGATGCCGCCTTGTGTCGAAGCGGCGGCGAGGAGTTCCTGCTGCTGCTGCCCGGGGTCTCCCTTGCACAGGCGCAGAAGATCGCCGAGCGCCTGCGTACCCGGGTGGCGAGCCACGACATGGAGGTAGCTGGCCACATCACCATCTCCCTCGGCGTCGCCCACTGGGGAGCGGATGCCACCAGCATCGCCGCCGTGCTCAAGGAGGCGGACAAGGCGCTCTATGATGCCAAGAGCCAGGGCCGAAACTGCGTGGTGGTGGCCCTGGGCTGATCGGCCCAGGCTTTGCCGGACACCGTTCGGCCATAAAAAAACCCCTGCCATGGCAGGGGTCGGACGGTATCCATGTCAGGAGATCAGAGCGTGACGGCCAGGCTCTCGACCGAGGCGGCGCTCGGGGTCACCAGTACGGGCACCGATTTGGAGGTGGGGGTGAAAGAGCCCTCCCCTATGCTCTCGATGGCCACCAGGGGGTTGGTCTCCGGGTAGTAGGCGGCGATGTTGCCTTTCGGGATCTCGTAGAAGATGACGCTAAAGCCCCGCACCACCCGCTCGCGCCCGTCGTTGCACACCGCACTCATGTCCACCCGCTGCTCCTCGGCGAGCCCCAGCCTCCTGGCATCCTCCTCGTTCATGAAGACCACGTTGCGTCGTCCCTTGATGCCGCGATAGCGGTCATCCATGCCATAGATGGTGGTGTTGTACTGATCGTGGGAGCGCAGGCTCTGAAGCAGCAGCACGGGCTGGTCCACCATCTGCTCCGCGTGGCTGGTGCACTCGGGCAGGATGGAGTCCGGCAAACGGCTCGCCCTGAATTCGGCGCGCCCGCTCGCGGTGTTCCAGCGCAGCAGGGCGGCGCTGTTCTCCAGATGGAAACCGCAGGGCTCCTCGATGCGGCGGTTGAAGTCGCCAAAGCCCGCGATGGTCTCCTCGATGAGATCCCGCAGCAGCCCGTAGTCATCCCGCAGCGCCAACCAGTCCACCCGATCGCTGCCAAGCGTTGCCTCGGCCATGCGGGCCACGATGTCTATCTCGGAGAGACAGAGCGGCGAGACCGGCTCGTTCATCCCGGTGGAGGCGTGCACCATGCTGAAGGTGTCCTCCACGGTGATCTTCTGCACCCCGGAGCGCTGCTGATCGAGCTCGGTACGGCCCAGGCAGGGGAGGATCAGGGCATCTTTTGACACCATGAGGTGGCTGCGGTTGAGCTTGGTGCTGATCTGCACGTTGAGCTCGCTCCTTCGCATCGCTTCATAGGTGAACTCGGTATCCGGCGCGGCGGCTGCCAGGTTGCCCCCAAGGCAGATGAGCACCTTGCTCTTGCCGCCATGAAGGGCTTTGAGGGCCTCGTAGACGTTGTGCCCCGGCGTGCGCTTGAAGCCCACCGGGAAGCGGCGCTCCAGGCGATCGAGGAAGGCGGCATTGGGTTTCTCGTTGATCCCCATGGTGCGGTTGCCCTGCACGTTGCTGTGACCGCGCACCGGACAGAGTCCGGCCCCCGGCTTGCCAATCTGGCCGCACATCAGGTGCAGGTTGACGATTTCGCGAATGGTGTCGACCGAATGCTTGTGCTGGGTGATCCCCATGGCCCAGCAGCTGATCACGCTCTCGCTGCTTGCGAAGATCTGCGCCGCCCGGGTGATCGCCTCCCGACCGAGGCCGGATTGCGCCTCGATCTGCGTCCACTCCGTAGCCTTCACCTGGGCCAGGTAGTCGTCAAAGTGCGCGGTGTGCTGCTCGATGAAGGCGAGATCGATGCGCCCCCCCTCCTCTTCCAGGATGTATTTCGCCATGCCGCGAATGGCCGCCATGTCACCGCCCAGCTTTGGCGTGAGGTACTGGTGGCTGATGGTGGTTGCCGCCGGGGTCAGTAGCTCCGCCGGGCTCTGGGGGCTTGCGAAGCGCTCGAGGGCCACCTCTTTGAGGTTGTTGAAGGTGACGATCTGGCACCCCTGGCGTGCCGCCTTGCGCAGGGCGTTCATCATGCGCGGGTGGTTGGTGCCCGGGTTCTGGCCAAAGACGAAGATGGCTTTGGCGGCGTCGAAATCATCGAGCACCACGGTGCCCTTGCCCACCCCGACGGACTGGATAAGCCCCACCCCGCTCGCCTCGTGACACATGTTGGAGCAGTCGGGGAAGTTGTTGGTGCCATAGAGACGGCCAAACAGCTGATAGAGGTAGGAGGCTTCGTTGCTGGCGCGTCCCGAGGTGTAGAACTCCACCTCGTCGGGGCTGGCCAGGCTCTTGAGTTTGTCGGCGATGAGGGCAAACGCCTGATCCCAGCTCACCGGCTCGTAGTGATCGGTGGCCGGGTTGTAGCGCAGGGGCTCCGTCAGTCGCCCCTGATATTCGAGCCAGTAGTCGCTCTGGGTGGCGAGGCGACGCACCGAATGCTCGGCGAAGAAATCGGCCCCCACCGTCTTGCCGGTGGATTCCCAGGCCACCGCCTTGGCGCCGTTCTCGCAAAACTGGAAGGCCCCCTGCTTGTTGTCACCCCAGGCGCAGCCGGGACAGTCAAAGCCGTCGGTCTGGTTGACCCGCAGCAGGTTCTTGATGTTCTGGCGGGTCTTCTGGCTGCGCAGCACCTGCTTGAAGGTGGACTGCAGGGAGGAAAAGCCGCCGGCCTTGGCCGGTTTCTCAATATGACTGGACATGGGAATCTCCAACGTGATCCTGGGCGCGGGGGCTGGCATAGCAGACCGGGGCATCGGATCGGGGCACATGGATCAGGGTCAGGTTGTACTTCAGGGCCAGTCGCACCGCGAGCTGGCTGGGTGAAGCAAGGCTGATGAGGTGAGCGGCGCCAAATTGCACCGCCTTGTGAATGAGTTCGCTGCCGCAGCGGCTGGTGATCACCAGGGTGGCGGCCTGCACCGGCTGGCGCAGCTGCATGCCGATGAGCTTGTCCAGGGCGTTGTGCCGCCCTATGTCCTCCCGGCAGGCCAGGATCTCGCCGCGATCATCCAGCGCCAGGGCGGCATGAAGGGCGCCGCTCTGGCGGGCCTTGCTCTGCCAGGGGACGATGCGCTCCCGCAGATCCTGCAAAGAGGCGGTGTCGAAGGGGGCACCCGGGGTCAGCGGGGTGAGCACGGGCAACGCATGTTCGATGGCCTCCACCCCGCAGATGCCACAGCCGCTGGCACCGGCCAGGCGGCGCTTGCGCTGGCCAAGCATTGCCAGACAGCGGTTGGCGATGGTGACATCGAGCACGATGCCGTGCTCGGACGGGGTGCTCTGGATATCGTGTACATCGTGGTTGCCCCCGATGATTCCCTCGCCAAACAGAAAACCGATGGCGAAATCGTCGAGATCGTCCGGGGTGGCCATCATGACGGCATGGTTGATGCCGTTGATGTTGACTGACACGGCCACCTCCTCCACCAGCTCATCCAGACTGGGCAACCGTGAATTGAAAGGGATCATGCGAGACGCTTATAAGCTGTATTCGGGCCTCAAGTTTAGATAAGCCGCCGCGCCAAAACCAATGAAACAAATCTATTCGCCGATAGATAACTTCTATTGCCATCGGGATGTCGATTGATTAAATTTGTCGCTCATTGCCTTTGCCTGCTGCCATTACCACGATGAATATCAAGCAGTTGCACTATTTCTACGAGCTGGCCCAGCACCGTCACTTCGCCAAGGCGGCCAAGGCTTGCTTTATCACCCAGCCGACCTTGTCGGCCAGCATCACCGCTCTGGAGAAGTCACTTGGCACCGAACTGGTGGTGCGCAACAGCCAGTTCGTGGCCCTGACCCAGGCGGGGGAAGTGGTGCTGCACCACGCCGAGCGGATGCTGCAGGAGCAGGATGCCATGCGCCAGGAGCTCAGCCTCTTTCGGGGCGGGCTGTCGGGCGCGCTGCGCATCGGCGTAGTGCCCCAGTCGAGCATCGACATCATGCCGCTGCTCAAGGGGTTCAACGACGCCTACCCCAAGGTCGGCCTGCACCTCTGCGTGATGACCCATGCCACCCTGATGGAGCAGCTGGATCTGCATCGCATCGACATCGGGCTCGGCTTTGACGAGTTGCTCACCGAGCATCAGCGCCGGGCCCTCGACGTCCAGCTTCGCCACCCCAACCCCATGGCCCTGCTGGGCCCCCTGCCTGCCCACTGCGCCTCGACCGGGCCGCTGACCCTGGCGGACCTGCAAGATCTCCCCCTGATCCTGCCAAGCACCACCATGCAGTTTCGCCGCTACCTGGACGAGGCCGCCGCCCGCCAGCAGATCAGCCTGCGGGTGGTGCTGGAGACCGACTCCCTGTTCCACTTGGTCAACGGGGTGAGCCACGGCCTGGGCTGCGCCGTGGTCAGCGCCGGCATCGCCGCCACCGCCCAGCAGCTCTTCAAACTGCCCTGCCATCCCCTGAGCGATGCGAGCGCAGGCACCATCGCCTTTATCACCCGAAAACACAGTGTCACCCCCGCCATGAAGGCGTTTCTCGCCAAGGCTGGGGCATGAAAAAGGCAGCCCATGGGGGCTGCCTGCACTGATCAAGGGGGGAACTTGCGCCTCTCCTCGCGTCAGCCTGCCCCTTGCTGTTTGTCCAGCGCCGCGATGAAGGCGCTCGCCAGGGCGTGATCGGAGAAGGGATTCTGGCCTGTGATGAGCTCGCGATCGATCACAACGCCAGGCTGCCAGGGTGCCACGAACTGCATGCTGCCGCCGGCCTGGGCCATGGCCTTCGCCGGGTAGTAGCGCAGCTTGTCACCCCCAAGGGAGCCTTCAAACACCGCCTCTTCCTTGTCGGAGAAGATGGTCATCCTGTAACCGTCGTACATCCACTCTCTGGCGCCGTCCCCCTTGCCTGCAATGACCGACTGCTCGAACCCGGCCGGATCCGTCTGCGCCGCCAGCAGCGCGATGGGGCCGTGGCAGATGGCGGCCGTGGGTTTGTGGTTGTCATGGAAGTGGCGAAGCAGGGTCCCCACCTCGGGATCCTTGGCAAGATCGATGAGGGGCGCGTGGCCGCCGGGAATGAAGAGGCCCGCATAGCGCTCGGGACCGGATGCCAGCACCTCCCTCAGGGAGAGCACCTTGCCGGCGCCAAGCAGCCCCTCCACGACGGCGCCGATGCGCACCATCTCCTGCGGGTTGCCACCAAAGTACTGGGGATCGACGGAGTGTTTGTCGACAACGGGCCGGTTCCCTCTCGGGGTCACCGGGGTCAGGGTATAACCGGCCTCCAGCAGGGCGGCGGCAGGCACCCCCAGTTCATTCTGGTAGAAGCCGGTGGTCAGGCTCTTGCCCCCTTGCAGCGGCAGTTCGGTCTCGCTCGAGAGCAGCACCAGGATCTCGCCTTTCGGGGCGGCGCTGGCCGCAGCGGAGGTCGCCAGCAGCAGTGAGGCCAGCACGGCCTTGAGGGTGTTCTTCATCGTGATCTTCCTTTTGATGGCAGTGATCGATCGGGCGGCCACCGGGCCGCCCTCGATGAGCAATTTACTGATTACCCACGGACGAATAAACTCACTCCATTGAACTTGATTATTTACATAGATGAACATATGTCCCGTGCCTTCGACCCCGTCCAGCTCGGCACCATAGAGCTCTTTTGCAAGGCAGCCGAACTTGGCAGCTTTACCGCCACGGCTCAGGTACTGGGGGTAACGCCCGCCTCGGTGAGCCGCTCCATCCAGCGTCTCGAGGCCAGGCTCGGCGTCAAACTCTTCCATCGCACCACCCGCAGCGTGCGCCTCACCCATGACGGGGAGCTCTATCGGGAGCAGTGCCAGCAGGCCCTCGAGCAGATCGCCGAGGCCGAGCGGGCCATCACCGGTCGCCAGCGCCACCCCAAAGGAGTGCTGCGCATCAGCGTGGGCACCGTCTATGCCCACCACCGTCTGGTACCCCTGCTGCCAGGCTTCATGGCCGCCTATCCCGAGGTCGAACTGGAGCTCAATGTCTCCAACAGGAACATCGACTTCGTGGAGGATGGTTACGATCTGGCCATCCGGCTGGGGGAGCCGCGCGATGGGCGGATCATCGCCCGCAAGCTAGAGGATGCCAGCCTCGGGGTCTTCTGCGCCCCCGATTATGTCGCCCGCCGCCCCGCGCCAACCTCCCTGGAAATGCTGTCGCAACATGATCTGATCCAGTTCATCACCCCGAGCACGGGTCGCCCCTTCCCCTGGCAGTTTGTGGATGAGCAGGGATCCCCTGTCGATCTCCATGTGCACAGCCGCCAGCGGGTGCTGGACGACGTGCTGGCGGGCCTGGGCTGGGCGGTGGCAGGGGGCGGCCTGTTCCAGATCTACCATTTCGTGGCGGCCGAGGCGCTGTTGCAAGGCAAGCTGATCGAGGTGATGACCCCCTTTGCGGGGCGATCCCGCCCCTTCTACGCCCTCTATCCACAGCACCGTCACCTCTCGGCCCGGGTCCGGGCCTTCGTGGATTATCTGCTGGCAGCGGTGCGCCCAGAGGGGTCGCCTGTGCCAGGGGCATATCCCCCTCTTCGTTGACGAGGGCCCCTCATCTGCGTGCCTGCGCCCCCGATACCGGGGGCAAAAAGCAGGTGGCACTCTGGACACAATGGTTGCCTAATTAAATAAATATGCATAAAAATCAATACAGGCAGGGCTCGATATATGAACTCTTCTGCTGTTTGTATGAAGCATCGTGCTGCTGAAAATTTTCTGTGAGCCACCTCCCGCCGTTTAATTCAAGAGCCTATAACCTTGACCCGTACAATAAAAACCTGACGTGTTCCGGTTTATTTCACCATGCATCACAAAGGAGTGTCATATGTATAAAAAAGTGAAACTGGCGAGCATTATCAGCACCCTTATTCTCTCGGCCACTGCATATTCTGCAGAGATGACCGTGGGCTTCTCGCAAATTGGTTCTGAATCCGGGTGGCGAGCTGCAGAAACATCAGTCGCCAAGAGCGAAGCCCAAAAACGCGGCATCATCCTGAAAATTGCGGATGCCCAGCAGAAACAGGAGAACCAGATCAAGGCCATTCGCTCCTTTATTGCCCAGGGGGTGGATGCCATCTTTATTGCCCCCGTGGTACAGACTGGCTGGGAGCCGGTACTGCAGGAGGCGAAAGAGGCCGAGATCCCGGTCTTCCTGCTGGATCGCAATATCACGGTAAAAGATGACGGTCTCTTCATGACCGGGGTCGCCGCCGACAGCGTCCACGAAGGGGAAGTGGCAGCCCAGTGGCTCATCAAGCAGCAGGATGGCAAACCGTGCAACGTGGTGGAATTGCAGGGCACGGTGGGTGCCAGCGTGGCGCTGGATCGCAAGAAGGGCTTCCTCGACACCGTCTCGGCCGTGCCCACCATCAAGATCATCCGCACCCAGTCCGGCGACTTCACCCGCAGCAAAGGCAAGGAGGTGATGGAGAGCTTCATCAAGGCGGAAAATAGCGGCAAGAATATTTGCGCCGTCTACGCCCATAACGATGACATGGCCATCGGCGCCATCCAGGCCATTAAAGAGGCCGGGCTGAAACCGGGCAAGGATATCAAGATCATCTCCATCGATGGCGTGCCGGATATTTTCAAGGCGATGATCGCAGGCGAAGCCAATGCCTCGGTGGAGCTCACGCCGAATATGGCGGGACCGGCCTTCGATGCCCTGCTGGCCTATAAGAAAGATGGCACCCTGCCCCCCAAACATATCAAGACGGAGTCCAAACTGTTTGAGCCCGGGAATGCCGAGGCGCAGCTCGAGCTGAAAAAAGACATGGGTTATTAATCCCGCTCCCCCGCCAGACTGTCACATAGCGCGCCATATAAGTGATTGAACGTGTATGGCGCGCTATATCGGAGAGCCAATGTTCATGTCAGAGAACACTCACGATGTCGTATTGAATGCCCGCGGAATATGCAAGACGTTTCCCGGAGTACGAGCCCTGCATCAGGTGGACTTCTCCCTGCGCCGGGGAGAGATCATGGCGCTGCTCGGCGAGAACGGGGCCGGCAAGTCCACTTTGATCAAGACCCTCACCGGTGTCTATCAGCGAGACGCCGGCCGTATCGAACTCGATGGCGTCCCCATCTCCCCGACGGACACCGCCCATGCCCAGCGTCTGGGGATAGGCACCGTCTATCAGGAGGTCAACCTGCTGCCGAACATGTCGGTGGCGGACAACCTCTTCATCGGCCATGAGCCCCGCCGTTTCGGCTTCATCGACCGGGGCGCCATGACCCGGCAAGCCAGCGCCATCATGGCCAGCCACGGCTTCGAGATGGATGTCACCCTGCCCCTCGACCACTACTCGGTCGCCATGCAGCAGATCGTGGCCATCGCCCGGGCGGTGTCCCTCTCCGCCAGGATCCTGATCCTGGACGAGCCCACCGCGAGCCTGGATGCCAGCGAAGTCCAGATGCTCTTCTCCCTCATGACGCGCCTGCGGGATCAGGGGGTGAGCCTCATCTTCATCACCCATTTTCTCGATCAGGTCTACGCCATCAGCGATCGCATCACAGTGCTGCGCAACGGCGAGCTGGTCGGCACCCGCGACACCCAGGCACTGCCACAACTGGAGCTAGTCAAGATGATGCTGGGACGCGAGCTGGACGACAATGCCCTCAAGCGGGCGGGCAAGACACTGCGCAGCAACCAGCCCATGGTGTCGTTCAGGGACTATGGCAAGCGGGGAGTCATCGCCCCCTTCAGTCTCGACGTCATGCCCGGGGAGATAGTGGGCCTCGCCGGCCTGCTCGGGTCCGGTCGTACCGAGACCGCCGAGCTGATGTTCGGCATAGTGCCGAGCGACAGCGGCGAGTGCCGGGTGCGGGACAAGCCGGTGACCATCCGCTCTGCACGCCAGGCGGCCGCCAACGGCTTTGGTTTCTGCCCGGAGGATCGCAAGAGCGCCGGCATCATCGCCTCGGCCTCGGTGCGGGAGAACATGGTGCTGGCCCTGCAAGCCCAGCGGGGCTGGTTGCATCCCCTGTCTCGCAAGGAACAGGACGAGATCACCGCCCGCCTCATCGAACAGTTGGCCATCAAGACCCCGGGACCGGAGCAGCCCATCCAGTTTCTCTCCGGGGGCAACCAGCAAAAGGTGCTGCTCGCCCGCTGGCTGCTCACCAAACCCCAGTTCCTGATCCTGGACGAGCCCACCCGGGGCATCGACGTGGGGGCCCACGCCGAGATCATCCGCCTCATCGAATCCCTCTGCGCCAACGGGCTGGCCCTGCTGGTCATCTCCTCCGAGCTCGAGGAGCTGGTGGGCTATGCCGATCGGGTGATCGTCCTTCGTGACAGAAAACAGGTGGCAGAGCTTGCGACGGACGCCCTGAGCGTCCCTGCCATCATGAACGCCATTGCATGTGAGGCCTGATATGACGTCATCCATCCTCCCCCTCACCAAGGGGTCGCGCGCCCGCAGAGAGTGGCCCACGGGCTCGGCCCAGTGCGCCGCCCTGGTGTGCGTGCTGCTCATCAATGCCCTGGTCGCCGACAACTTCTTCGCCATCCACATCCAGGATGGGCGGCTGTTTGGCAGCCTCATCGACATCCTCAACCGCTGTGCCCCGGTGGCCCTGCTCTCCCTCGGCATGACGCTGGTGATCGCCACCGGCGGCATCGACCTGTCGGTGGGCGCCGTCATGGCCATCAGCGGGGCCACCATGGCCAGCCTGGCCACCGGCGGTCACAGCCTGCCGGTCATCTTCGCCGCCGTCATCGGGGTGGGCCTTCTGTGCGGCCTGTGGAACGGCCTGCTGGTGGCGGTGTTCAAGATCCAGCCCATCGTCGCCACCCTGATCCTCATGGTGGCGGGCCGGGGCATCGCCCAGCTCATCACCGAGAGGCAGATCATCACCTTCAACAACGACGCACTCGCCTGGATCGGCAGCGGCTCCCTCTTCTATCTGCCCACCCCGGTCATCATCACCCTGGGCATGGCGCTGCTGCTCTGGCTGCTGACCAAGCGCACCGCCCTCGGCCTCTTCATCGAAGCGGTGGGGATCAACATCAAGGCCGCCAAGAACGCCGGGCTCAACACCCCCATGGTGGTGATCGCCACCTACCTGTTGAGCGGCATGATGGCCGCCGTCGCCGGCATGATAGTCGCCGCCGACATCCGGGGTGCCGATGCCAACAACGCCGGGCTCTGGCTCGAGATGGACGCCATTCTGGCGGTGGTGATAGGAGGCACCTCCCTGATGGGGGGGCGCTTCAACCTCGCCCTCTCCCTGATCGGCATACTGATCATCCAGGGGGTGAACACCGGGATCCTGCTCTCCGGCTACCAGCCCCAGTGGAACCAGATCGTCAAGGCCCTGGTGGTGCTGGCGGTGCTGGTCATGCAGTCACCGGCCCTCAACCACCTCTTCCAGCGAGGGACTCGCCATGTTTAAACGCAACCTCCCCCTGATGGTGACCATCATGGTCTTCGTGCTGGGCTATCTGCTCTGCCTGGCCTCCTTCCCAGCCTTCATGTCCACCCGCATCATCTGCAACATCCTGACGGACAACGCGTTTCTGGGAATTGTGGCGGTGGGCATGACCTTCGTCATCCTCTCGGGGGGCATCGATCTGTCGGTGGGGGCCGTCATCGCCTTCACCGGCGTGCTGCTGGCAACGCTCATCGGGAAGCTGGGCGTCAGCCCCGTGCTGGCCATCCCTCTGGTACTGGTGCTCGGAGCAGGCTTTGGCGCCCTCATGGGCTGGCTGATCGACACCCTGAAGATCCCCGCCTTCATCATCACCCTGGCGGGCATGTTCTTCCTGCGGGGGGCCAGTTTTCTCATCTCCGAGCAGTCCCTGCCCATCGATCATCCCACCTTCACCTACCTGTCGAGCCTATCGTGGAAGATACCGGGGGGCGGTCGCCTGAGCCTGCTGGCCCTCATCATGCTGGCGGTGGTGGTCTTCGGCATCCTGCTCGCCAACCGCACCCGCTTTGGCAACAACGTTTACGCCATCGGCGGCAACACCACCTCGGCGGCCCTGATGGGGATCTCGGTGCGCCACACCACCATTCGCATCTACCTGCTCTCCACCACCCTGGCGACCCTGGCAGGCATCGTGTTCGCGCTCTATACCTCGGCGGGCTATCCGCTCGCCGCCGTCGGGGTGGAGCTCGATGCCATCGCCGCCGTGGTCATTGGCGGCACCCTGCTGAGCGGCGGGGTGGGTACCGTCTTCGGCTCCCTGTTCGGGGTGCTGATCCAAGGGTTGATCCAGACCTACATCAACTTCGACGGCACCCTCAGCTCCTGGTGGACCAAGATCATCATCGGCCTGCTGCTGTTCAGCTTCATCGCCCTGCAGCGCCTGCTGATCCTGGTCTCGGAACACCGCAAGGCCAACAAGCCAGGTCCCTTCAAGCGCCAGGTTGCCGCCCAGCCCGAGTGAGGTATCAGCAAGACTCTGGTGGCAGAAGATAACGCGGGCAAGGCGCTCCCGTGCGCCCTCCCCGCCTGGCCATAGCAGGTCCGGCGCAGAGGATGGGGAGGCAGCGGGGGCGCTCACAGGGCCCGCCCCCAGCCTCCCGCACGCCCCTTTGAGGGGTGACACCGTCTTTGGAGGGCACTCAGGTCAATCGCGCCACCAGGGGCTGCCCTCATGGGGGCTCAGCACCTCCAGAGGCTCCCCCATGACAGGCGTGGTCAGGGGGATCTGTTGCTCGGCAGCCAGTCGGGCAATCTGCTCAAGCGGATCGTTCCAGCGGTGCATGGCCAAATCGAAGGTGCCGTTGTGCACCGGATAGAGCCATTTCCCCCCAAGATCGTGAAACGCCTGCGCCGTCTGAGCCGGGAGCATGTGCACCAGCTCCCAGCGCTTGTCGTAGGCCCCAGTCTCGAGGAAGGTCACGTCGAACGGACCGTAGCGCCTGCCAATCGCCTTGAAACCGTCGAAGTAGCCGCTGTCACCGCTGAAGAAGAGGTTGACCCCCTCGCCGCGAATGACCCAGGAGGCCCAGAGGGTCTGGTTGCCGTCCCCGAGGCCACGACCGGAGAAATGCTGGGCCGGAGTCGCTACCAGGGTGACACCGCCCACTCGGGTCTGCTGCCACCAGTCCAGTTCGCGGATCTTCTCCTTCGCAATTCCCCAGGCCATGAGGCGCGCCCCCACCCCGAGGGGCGTGATGAAGTGGCCGACCTTCTCCTGCAGCGCCAGTATGGCCCCGTGATCGAGATGGTCGTAGTGATCATGGGAGAGGATCACCCCCTCGATGGGAGGCAGCGCCTCCAGGGTGATGGGCGGCTGATGCCAGCGCTTGGGGCCGAACCACTGCACCGGTGAGGCCCGCTCGCTGAACACGGGATCCGTCAGCCAGAACGTGCCCTGCAACTTGAGCAGCAGAGTGGAGTGGCCGAGGCGCCACACGCTGTTGTCCGGCGCCGCGATGAGCCCCTCCCGGGTCATGACCTGTACCGGAATGACGCGATCCGGCACCGTGCCCCCAGGCTTGGCGAACAGGAAGTCCCACCAGAGCCTGGCCCCTTCCCAGAGGCTTCGCGCCTGGGGTGTCACGGCATTGTTGAACCGGCCCCCCTGATATTGCGAGGAGTCCGGGTGTTCGGGCAGGCCCGGTTTGAGTAGAGATGCGATCATGCCAATCATCAGGGATCCTTTGAGCAACCACAGAAAACGGCGCCCCTCAGGGGCGCGAAAAGAGGCTGACGGGATCTGCATTCATGCCACGCCTGTCAGCCTGGTCTCTGGTGAGTCGAGAGCAGCCCCTGCACGGGGCCGCACCTTCCATAAAACAGAACGGGAGAGCCGCACGGTATGAAACCGGTTCCCGACATCTCCAATAACGGCAAGATAGCCTGCCCGGGCTCCCGCCACCAGAGGGGTTCGCGTTGCCGCGTGGCCCCGCCATGGTGTCGCGTCACGCACATGGCCTCACCTGCTCTGCCGGCGCCAACAACAAAAGGAGGCCACAGATGGTGCAGCCAGGGCTGCGGCTCTATCTCGCCTCCCAACGATCAATTTCATCGAGCATCTGCTCAGGGGTCAGCTGGCGGGTCATCCGTCCTCGCAGCACATGGCGATGGGTGAAGGATTTGGCGCCACGGGCCATCACCTTGGCCTTGAGCGCCGCGATGTGCTCCTCGCCGAAGTGGCTGTTGTAGGTGTTGAACAGCACCACCTCCTTGCCATCGAAACGGTTGTGCTCGATGAAGGCCCAGATGGGCGGCGCCGGGCTGTAGAGCCAGACCGGGGAGCCGAGCCATAGAGTATCGAACGGACTCAGATCTAGGGTTCGCGGCACTATATCGGGCAGGGCCTCCGGTGTACTTTTCAAGGCGTTCGCATCGCCGAGGGCTTTCACCAATCCTCCGGGGCCGAGCCGATAGGCAGGGGCATCCAGCGCAAAGAGCCGGGCTCCGAGCCGGTTTGCCAGGTGGCGGGCGGCCAGCGCCGTATTGCCCGAGCGGGAGAAATAGACCACAGCCGTGCGGGGGCTCGCCACCTGCGGGCTCTCTGCCTCCAGCCCTGCAAGTTCATAAACCTGCCGACGCTCGATAAAGGAAACCGCCAGCAGCACGACCACCACGGCGGCGGCCAGCGCTCCAAGGGTGATAAATATCCAGTTCATCATCCTTGTCCTCACATCACATAAAGTACGGCTTGTCGCCATCGCTGCCGGGTTGGTGGATGCCAAGGTTCTCCCCTGCATGCAGCTCGGGCGAGACCAGGATCCGGGTGATGAGATCTCCCACGCTCCTGCGCGACACCACAGTGCCCTGGAAGGGCTGGCCCTTGGCGGTCAGTGCGTAATCCACTTCATCCTCATCGGTCAGCCAGGCCGGGCGCAAGATGGTGTAATCGAGCCCCGATGCCTCGATGGCGTCTGCCGCCCATCGGTAAGGTTTGAGCTCCTCGCCGATGATGCCGCGATTCCACTCGCCGAACTTGCCGGGCACCTCGTCGTAGATCCCAAGGGACAGCACGAAGACCAGGCGCTTCACTCCGGCGGCCTGCATGGCGGCGATGACCGCCTGGGCCTGCTTGTCCAGGTTGTCGCCACTGAGGTTGGCGTAGACGGTGTCTTGTCCTGCCATCGCCTCCTTGAGCAGTGGCTTGTCCAGCACACTGCCGATCACCACCCTGGCGTTGGCCGGCTCACGGCCGCTCAACTTTTTAGGGTCGCGCAGCAGCAGGGTCTGGCGGATGTCGCCCTGCCCGGCGAGCCCCTTGACCACCCACTGGGCTATCTGGCCGCTGGCGCCGAGGATCAGCATGTTTCGCATATCGATTGACCTTTCGTTTGTCTTATCAATGGGTGGGGGATGCCCCACCGCGGGATCACAGGGTGCGCTGGAAGAAGGGCACCACGCTTGCCATGGCGATGGCCACCGGCTCGGCTTTGTCGTAGAGATCGTAATGGGACCAGCCTTCGGCCACGACCATGTGCTTGTCGGTGGAGGCGGCGCGGCCGTAGATCTCCCAACCGTCCCGATAGGCGCCAAAGCCCCCTGCCTTGTCGCCGATGACCACCATCAGCGGCTGGGTCAACAGTACCTCGGCGTGGAGGAAGGCATCCCATCCCATGGCGGCGCCGGTGAAGGACATCAGCTGGCGGGTCGTACCATGGGGCTGCTGACCGCGCGCCGTTTTGTAGTACTCGGTGGCCTCCAGCACGTCGATGTCGGTGATGCCTGCCGCGGTGGCCGCTGCCACTGACGCCGGCAGCAGATCCGCGGGCTCTGTGGCGTCACCTTGTGCCTGCGCCGTGCGCATCCGGGCGATACCCTGGGCCAGCTCAAGAGGCTTGAACTGGGCGAAGCCTTCGCGGATCAGGCGGCCATAGTTGACCCCGGTGATGGAGACCAGCGCCTTGAGGCGGTGATCCGTGATGCCCGCATGGATGGTGTAGGCGCCGCCGCCGCACACGCCGATGGCGCCGATGCGATCGCTGTCTACGTAAGAGAGGGATTGCAGGTAGTCCACCGCGAAGCGGATGTCGGAGACCCGAATGGCCGGATCCTCGATAAAGCGCGGCTCACCGCCGCTGGCGCCCTGAAAGCTGGCGTCGGGCACCAGCACCACGAACCCCGCCGCGGCCAGCCCCTTGGCGTAGACATTGCCAGCGGTCTGCTCCTTGCAGCTGCCGATGGGGTGGGTGCTGACGATGGCCGGATAGCGTTTTTGCTCGTCGAAATCGGGCGGCAGGTAGAGGTCGGCCGCCGTCTGCCAGCCCAGGTTCTGATAGGTCAGGTTCAATACATGGCTCATGATGATGTTCCTCGATAAGCGAGAGGGGCCTCCCCCTCTCGCGGGCCGATTAGTTCAGGGTTCGCAGGAAGAAGGGGGCCAGCTTGGCGACGGCCTCGTCGACATAGCGGGGAACATCGTAGAGGGACATGTGATTGGCACCCTCCACCACATGCAGGGTCTTGTCTGTGCTCGCGGCGCGCGCCAGCAGGTCGTCGCTCATCCACTTGCTGCCAGCCACACTGCCTGCCACCGCCAGGATCGGCTGGGTCAGGAAGGCCTCGGCCTTGTGATAGGCGTCGTAGGTGATGATCTGGTTCAGGTTGCGGGTCAGGGCAAAGCCCGGCGCGTTGGGGTGCTCGCAGCGCGGGGTGTGGTAGTACTCCCAGGCTTCGCGCAGCTCCTCGTTGGGGGCATCCTCTTCACGCAGGGGGGCCAAGGGGATGGTGGCGTAGCCGCTACCGGCCGTATCCGTGGTGCGGGCCTGGGAGCCGAACGCCAGATAGCCGGTGGCATCGGCATCCTTGACGCTGTTGCCCCAGCCATTGCGGAACATCTGGCCGATGTTGACCGCGCTGACCATGCCGAGCGCCTTGATGCGGCGATCCTGGATGGCGGCATTGGCGCTGTAGCCAGCACCGGCGCAGATGCCCATGGCCCCGATCCGGTTCTCGTCGACATAGGGCAGCGTGGTCAGGTAGTCCACCACGGCGCTGACGTCCTCGGTGCTGACATGGGGGTTTTCCAGCTGGCGCGGCTCGCCCGAGCTCTCGCCCTGATAGGAGCGGTCAAAGGCGATGGCGATAAGCCCCTGCTCGGCCAGCTTGCTGGCGTACAGACCCGCAGTCTGCTCCTTCACGCCGCCGCCGGGGTGGGAGACCACGACCGCCGGGTACTGCTTGCGCTCATCGAAGTGCGGTGGGAGGTGAACGATGGCGGCCATAGTGATGCCTTGGCCGTTGCGATTGGGGAAGGTGACATGTGACATGGTCGGGCTCTCCGTTAGGTTCAGGGTCGTCATGCTTGACGCGAGTTCGAGCTAATAGTAGTAAGACAATTGAACTAGATATACGCACCTATCCAGACATGACTGATTAGCCAGGCTAAACAAATGCCCATAGAACCTTCACTTGTCGCCTCACTGACGTGGTTTGCCCACATCGCCCGCCATCGCAGCTTCACCAAGGCCGCCACCGAGATGGGGGTGACCCGCGCCGCCCTCTCCCAACACCTGAAAGGGCTGGAGCAGCAGCTGCAGGTACGGCTGCTCAACCGCACCACCCGCGACATGTCGCTGACCGAGGAGGGGCAGCGCTTGCTGGATGTGCTGCAACCCTCCCTCACGGCCATCGAGCGGGTGGTGAGCGAGCTCAATGACTCCCACCTTGAGCCCTCTGGCCTTATTCGCATCAACAGCTCGCGCATCGCCGCACGGCTGCTGATCGAGCCGCACATGGGAGAGTTTCTGGCGCGCTATCCGAAATTGCGGCTGGAGCTGGTGATGGCGGACGGTTTTTCCAACATCATCGCCGACGGGATGGATGCCGGCATTCGCTTGGGGGAGAGCCTGGATGAACACGTGGTGGCGGTGCCCATCACCCCACCTTTGACCATGGCCATCGTCGGTGCCCCCGACTATTTCAGGCAGCATGGCACGCCGCAGACCCCGAGCGAGCTCACCCGGCACAACTGCCTGGCCTACCGCTTCACCTCGAGTAGCACCATCGACCGCTGGTCGTTTACCTCCCCCGATGAGGAGCAGCACACCCAGATCGTCGATCCCAAGGGCAACGCCGTGTTCAACGACGACGACAGCATGCTGCAGGCGGCCCTGCAGGGGGTGGGGTTGGTCAAACACCTGGATCTGCGGGTGCGCCAGCACCTGAGTGACGGCTCACTGGTGCGGGTGCTCGTCCCCTGGTGCCCCCCCTTCCCGGGGTTTTATCTCTATGTGCCGTCGCGGGCCCAGATGCCGGCCAAGATCCGGGCGCTGATGGATTTCCTGATCGAGAAGCGAGCACAGCTGGCCTGATGTCACTGCGCCGGTCGTTGCCCGTCAGGCCAGCAAGTGGTTGACGCACCACCAGTCAAGTGCTCGGGGTTGCCGACGGTCTGACGCTTTCCAGCGCTTGGCCGTGGCGTACGGCAAGCTCTTCTCTTTCGAAAAGGGGTTGTAGCGTGATGAGAACAAAGAGGATGCAGTGGCAATAGAGGCCACGGGAAGTGACTGGGGGAAAGCATGATCTCAAGGGGACAGTGCTGAAGATCAAGAGAACATTTGCGCTGGACTCCAGAGCTACCTTGCGGTCGCACCTGATAGCTTGCGACAGAGAATCGGAAATATGGGATGAAGACGCCAGACTCATCCACATCAAGTGGATGACCAAGAGGTCTGAAGGGGGTTGTTAGCTGTAACTTGTTGAATGGCAGAAACAAGTGGTGGCCCTACCAGCCACATCCCGGCACTCGAGTCCCCCGCCTTGGCTGCTACCTTCCGGTCCTGACCAGGTCGACGGGTTATCAATGCGAGCCCAAATAAATCAGGCACTTGGGGATGGAACTGATTGCCATCACAGTGTTCTGAAACCTCAACAAGCGAGAATCCGCCGCAAGTACGGTCATCCACATCAAGTGGACATGCTTAAATTGGTAACAAACAGGCCAATCCTACCCGCCCTCTCCCATACACTGCAAGCACCTCATTACAGGCCCCTTCCCCTCCCTCAGAAGCTCAACAATCAACCCAATATTGAGCAAAATGAAATCTAATGGTAACTTTGGGTCTCACTTAAACCCGAGGTGACATATGGCTACGAACACAGGCAAAGGCTATCGACAAGGTTCCGTCAACGACCGTACCCAAGTTCAGAACCCGGTTAATGGGAACTGGACGAAACGCGATACGGATAGCGGCAAGTTTATCGAGCAGAAACAAGGTGGGGAGCCCTTCAAAGGGGTAGCCAAAGAAACCGACAACCGCCGGAAGTGAGTTCATCGATGACCGACCAGTGTTCTTGTGGCCAGCCCCTCAACCATTCAGTTGTGTTCCATCAAAACGGGCAGAAACTCAAAAGCTGCCCGAACTGTTCAGAGCAGGCTGGCGTTCATGTGTTCTATCGGGCAGGAGAATTCGGATTCAGACGGATGGCTGGTGTAACCAGGATACAATCATGGTGCCGTGGTTGCCGAGCCAAGCACCGCTACCGGCTTGATGCCTTGCATACCTGCTAAAGAAAAGGAGCTCTGATGTGAGCTCCTTCAAGTCTACTAGGCTAGAATCGCCACTGCCGGAAACAGCAGAAGCAAATGGAACACCAACAGGATCGGGGTAGGATAGCCCTGTGCCTTCCCTAGCGCCTCTTTCGCCTCTTCTGCAAGGTTATCGCTGTTACGGTAACTGGGAATCAGGAAGAGCAGAGCCAAGCCAATGTAGACCATGACTTGGCTGGCCAATATCAAGGAGTCATAGCCTAGCTCCGACAGAAACTCTGATGTTTTGAGTCCAACGTCATAGCCGAGGCCAAGATCATTGGATAGTCCATAAATCCTTGCAAAGTGTGCAGAACGTTCAATGCTGATGAACCATCCGATCACGAATCCTGTCGCAGTCATCGCAACAGTAGCCACACCGATCATGCGGCTCAGCGGGTCTGTGAGTACGGCAGCCTGGAGACGCTTTTCGTAGCCAATAAAGACCAGAATGGCCCAGTGCAGAGTACCAACTACAACAGTGCCCATGATGATCCCAAGCCCTGCGTTGTAGTTAATGCTCATCCCCATACGAGGCAGCAGAAACTGCCAGGCGAGCACGAGAAGTGCCGTCAGCCACAACCCCCACAGGTGAGCCCTCAGCATGCCCGAGAGATAGGCGTTATAACTGCAGATCCCGCCCCGCAGATAAGGGTTGTTGTTGACCTCGCTTGAATTGGACGGAAGTTCTAGTCGCACAGATTGCTTTAGCCAATCGCGATAGCGGGCCCACTTACCTGCGACCTGTGCCGATGCAGTTTCCCGCTGCTCGAAGAACCGGCCGGACTCTTGTTTCGTCTTCTCTTGTTCCATGTCGTTTTCCTTGTTGTCAAAACTATTCATTCGCCAGACAGTCCACGCAAGATCCGCTGCACACTGGAGAGACTGATCCCCGTTCGACGTGCGATTTCGGCCTTGGCTAGTCCCCGTTCAGCGAGTGACAGCACCTCCTCCCCTTTAGCCATGGCGGTCGGCTTGCGACCTTTGTAGACCCCACGCTGTTTTGCCATAGCAATCCCTTCTGCCTGACGCTCCAGCATCAGCTCCCGCTCAAACGTGGCGATGGCACCGATCATGGTTAACATCAGTTTTCCGGTAGGTGTCGAGGTATCGATACCCAGATTCAAAATCCTCAGAGCAACCCGCTTAGCGTGCAGGTACTCCGAGATCTCCAACAGGTGGCGAGTGTTGCGAGCCAAGCGATCCAGCTTGGTCACCATCACCACGTCTCCCTCACGAACAAAATCCAGCATCAACGCGAGCTGCGGGCGGTCATCCTTTGCACCGCTCACCTTCTCCCTGAATATCTTGCTGCACTCGGCCAGAGCCTGAAGCTGGGCATCCAGGCTCTGCCCCACAGTGCTGACACGTGCATATCCCACCAGTGCCATGGTCTCCTCCTGGTCAATAGGGCAAGGTACACTGACGCGACCGGTCAGAAGGTCGAAAGGAACCCATATGACCGGCAAAAAGTGGCACTTTCGCTCGCGTCACACGGGCTTGGTCTATTGACCTGTGCCAGTGATACAAATGAAAACGGGCCGCTCCGTGATGGAGGGCCCGCAGGGGTAGTCAACCAGATAGCTCTGGCTGCTTTATCTATTGGTCATGCAGGGTGCCGACTGGGGGATCTCAATGACGCGTCGCTCCGCCCGGCATCCGCAATACCTTGGCCAGCTCCTCAGCGTGAGCCTTGTCACGGGCGATTAGGCGAATCATCAGGGTTCCCCCTGCAATGGCAACCAGAGTCACCGAGGTCAGGATCATTTTGTTCATGGGTAGTCCTCTTCGTTCATGTTGTAGAAGTGTGGCGGCATGTAGCGGGCCATCATCGCGTTGACGATGACAGACGCGAACGCCGTCAGGGCTGCCTTCAAGGCGTCCAGCAGCAAGGTTTTCATGAAGTCATTCATAGCGATTACTCAGGGGTTATCTTCAGGCGGTAGACCTCCATCCGGTGATAGTCGAGAAAGTTCCTCTCCCAAAGCCGGTAGAGGTCCATGGTGGTGGCCAGCGGCCGCTCTCCACACCAGAGCTGTGAGCCCAGCCCGGCGTTGAAGTCAAAATCGAGATCCTTGACCAGCTCGCCACCGAGGTAAGTGAACTCGGTGACGTAGGCCATCCCCCAGCTACCAGCCCGTTTTTCCAGACGGATTTCGACCGGACGGTAACCACCAGTGTCGGCGGAATAATCGGGACTGCGGAAGTTGAGGGTCAGGGCAGTGGCATTGGGGTGGAGGTCGATTAACTTGGCGAACAGGGCCTGTAGCGGTTTGGATGGGGTCATAGCAGCCCCCTGTCGGCAAACGAGACGATGTCGTGCTGTCCCACCACAAAGTGGTCGAGCACTCGCACATCTACCATCTCGAGCAGATCCTTGAGACGAACAGTGACAGCCTTGTCGGCGTCGGAGGGGTCGACCATACCGGAGGGATGGTTGTGGGCCAGTATGACCGCTGCGGCGTTTCTGTTGAGGGCCGCCTTGACCACCTCACGGGGATGAACAGTGCCCGCATTGATGGTGCCAAAGAACAGCTCTTGGTAATCGATCAGTCGGTGTTGATTGTCGAGCAGCATGACGGCGAACACTTCCCGCTCGTACTCCCCCATCTTGAGCCGAAGGAAATCTGCTGCCGCTTTGGGCTGAGTGAAGGCGTGGCCCAGATGCCGCTGTCGGCTCTCCAGAATGGCCAATGCCTGATTGATGATGTGATCACTCTGTCCGAGGTGATCATCATAGTGGTGTGACATAACAGTAACCTCGCGTCGTTTGGGTACACGAGTTACTTATGCCAGGGGGCTTGGCTGTTATTGAATCCGAACGGGACTGGTATAAGGGGTGCAGGGGCCCACATTCACCTATGAGCCCTCTTAGAAATTTTTAGACGGATTTCACGGTTTTTCCTTTTATGACGCGATATGTTTCCACTCGTGGTCAAAAAGGAGGAATTAAAACTCACTTGAGGCCAATTCTTAGCAATATCGTCTCGTTTTGTGTGAAGGAGAACACCAGTGGCAGCTACTCATTTTATCCCCGCTCAGCCCAGTGAGTACGGTTACATCATTGTCGAACCAAATGACAACGGAGAAACGACCCTTGAGCGTTACCCATTGCTCGGGTACGCCGTCAAGATTACAGAAGGTGAGTCAGAAGACTTCAAGATACAGACTAGATTGGCCCCTTGAAGATCCAGACACTTCGCCCCTCTTAACTTAAGAGGTAGTCTTGGAGCTATGTTCAGTACTAGTCACAACGAGAAGATGG
>NZ_JBFOCK010000003.1:0-25574 GCF_040907765.1 Aeromonas sp. s9 | reverse complement strand
ATTGCTTGATTCAAATTGTTAAAGAGCGACGCAGCTTTTGGCTGCTGCGGGAGTGGCATTCTACTCAACCGCCTTCTCGAGTCAAGCCTTATTTTCAAAGGCTTTTCGAGGCTACCGACCGGCTTGTTTGCGTTGCCGCTTACCCTGTCGATGGAGGCGCATTATAGAGACATAGATCACATTGGCAAGCTCTCATCGCAATAAAATTGCAAAAAAATGCCAATTCTTAGTTATTCATATCAAAACACAGTTTTTATACAGACTTACCCACAGGACAAGCCCTGGAGGGGCTCATTCTGCACCCTATTACCTCCCGTTCCTCTCTGCCCGTCTCCTGTTCGAAGGGTTGCTGACCATATCAATCCGTATTTAAAGGAAGAGAATCGCAAAGTGACGCTCAGACCAGTCCTGCCTCAGCAACCCAGGCAGCGATCAGCTCGGCTGCCGCCATGGAGCGGCAACCCGATATATTCTGCCCGGCCCAGAGTGGCGAGAAACCGCGGTCACCCGCCTTTTCGGCTGCGGCACGCAACGGAGCCAATGCGCCGCTGGCATACGGGAAGTCTGGCGGCAGCACCGAAAGGGGGCCGAGTTCCCGCATCAAGCGGTTGACGATCCCCCGCGCCGGACGGCCGCTGAACAGATTGGTCAGTGCGGTGTGTTGGCCATGCCTCCCCTGCAGCGCCGCACGGTGCAGGGGCGAGGTCGTCGCCTCGTGGCAACAGAGGAACGCCGTTCCCACCTGCACGGCGCTCGCTCCCAGAGCAAGGGCGGCTCTGATGCCCTTTCCATCCACGATGCCTCCTGCAGCGATGACCGGGATCGCTACTGCCGCCACTACCTGTGGCAGAAGGGTAAAGGTGCCCTGCTGCAAGCTGAGATCCTCACTCAGGAAGTGACCGCGATGGCCACCCGCCTCCAGCCCCTGGGCGATGACGGCATCGGCTCCGTGGTCAGCAAGCCACTGCGCTTCTGCCACCGTGGTGGCGCTGGCAAACACTTTTGCGCCTGTGGCTTTTACCTGGGCAAGCAATTCGGGCTCGGGCAAGCCGAAGTGGAAACTGACCACGGCAGGTCTGAACTCTGCAAGCAGGGCCGCATGCTCGTCATTGAAGGGGGCCCGAGAGGGGGCTCGCGACGGCGCAGCGGCATCCACCCCGAACTCGGCGTAATAGGGTAACAGTACCTGGCGCCAGCGCTGCTCCGCAGCCGGTTCCGGCTCGTGCTGCCGATGGCAAAAGAAGTTGATGTTGTATGGGCCCGGCCCACTGGCGGCGAGGCGGCTCAGCTCCTGGCGCAGCTCGGCACCACTCAGCATGGCGGCAGGCAGGGAGCCCAGGGCCCCCGCACTGGTCGCCGCCATCGCCAGGGCGCTGTCCTGCACGCCCGCCATGGGGGCCTGAATGACGGGATAGCGCATCCCCAGTTCGGCAAAGAGCGTCATATGATGGTTTCCTGTTTCTGATGGTGAGTCTGGCTGTGCGCCAGAGGAGGGTTGAGTCGGCAGAGCGCACCTGACGTGCTGACACGTCGTCTGGCCATATCGCCTGTCCAGTTCCCGGCCAGACATCCTGTCTTGGCTTTCATCCATCATGCTCCTTGAGGTTCATGGCACATTGGGCCCGCGAATGGCCCGAACGTGAAGTGTCAACGCACGCTGCGCAGCAGGAAGTCCGGCTGGCCACAGGAGCGGCGCTCCCGCTTCTGCATCTCGTCGGAGCAGGGAACGGCATCCGTCCCCTGCTTGTTGATGCAGATGTAGATCTCCCGCAGGAAACGGCCCCCATCAGCGCAGGCCACCGTGATGTTATCGGGGGCCAGCCACGGGTTGGCGCTCGCCAGATCAGCCTTGAGCTGAAAGCTGTTTTTGCGCAGCGGCTCTTCCGGCGATTGATAGGCGGCCGGGATCTTCACCTTCTGGCGCAGATCGCTGGCCAATTGGTGAAATGCCTCCTGGCTCAGCCCGGAACAGGTGCCGTGCTTCTCCCATTCATGGCGATAGAGGAAGCGGCTGGGGTAGAGCCCGGCAAACTGCTGCTCCATATCCGTATCCAACCGCTCGCGGGTGCAGCTGGCGGGGTAGCCGCGCTGATACTGGGGCCAGAGCCCATGCAGCACGAACCCCAGCTTGCGGGCGCACTGCTCCCGATCCCCTGGCTTGATGGCGCAATGCTCGGGCGACCAGGAGAGTGCCATGGCGTAATAGTCAAACTCCCCCGCATAGCCTTTGCCCTGGGTGGCGGAGATCCACAACAGCGACCCCACCAGCCATACCATGACCTGCTTCATCTCTCGTTCCCCCTCATCTCTTTGCACCCGGTGGCGCCCCATTTTGCGCCCTCATGCTCCCATAACAGGGAGTCAAAGAACAATCGCTCAAAATGGCCTTACTCACTGTGGGTCAGACCAGTAAATGGTTTCCCCTGCCGGATCAGAGGCGTAAGCTGGCTCTCCGGCGGGCCTTCATGACGCGCCACGTTTCCCCGATTTCATCAGCAACAGGACGTAACATGATCCGCAAGAATCCCTCAGGTCACCTGCCCGTTATCGACGAATCCGCCTATATCGACAAGACTGCCATCATCTGTGGCAAGGTGATCATCAAGGAGAACGTGTTTGTCGGCCCCTATGCCGTGATCCGCGCAGATGAAGTGGACGAGAGCGGTGACATGGAACCCATCGTCATCGGCGCCAACTCCAACATTCAGGATGGCGTCGTCATCCACTCCAAATCCGGCGCTGCCGTCACCATCGGCGAGTTCAGCTCCATCGCCCACCGCAGCATCGTCCACGGCCCCTGCGAAGTGGGTAACCGGGTCTTCATCGGCTTCAACAGCGTGCTGTTCAACTGCCACATCGGCGAAGGGTCAGTGGTTCGCTACAACTCCGTGGTCGATGGCTGCGATATTCCCCCCGGCTTCTATGTCCCCTCCACCACCCGCATCAACCAGCAGAGCGATCTGGCGCAGATCCCGCGCGTCACCGTGGACGCCACCGAGTTCTCCGAGGATGTGGCTCACACCAACATCGACCTCGTCAAGGGTTACAAGGCGCTCTCCAACGAGTTTTGATCCGGCGAGCGGTTCACGACACACAACGGGCGCCACGGCGCCCGTTGTCACAACTGTAAAGAGGGCGAAAAGAGGGTGTAAAGGTGGTTGAGCAGGGCGCACGCGTCGCGTTTGATGGGGGCGTTCCCATCAATGGAGTCATCATCATGTCACGCTATCCTGTCGCCATTGCCCTGCTGCTGGGCACCACACTCCTTCATGCCGGCGAGATGCCGCCCCCGATGGGCGCCCGCCAGGGAGGTCCCATGACACCGCCCCCCTCCGTGCTCTATCACGCCAGCAAGCAGGGGGCGGATCCCCAGGCCCTGGTCCAGGCGCTGTCCAAAAACATTGATGCCGCCAAGCCGGATACCCGCTACGAGGTCACGGTCAGCGTGCGCGAACTGCCGCCCCAGCCACTCAAACCCCAGCCCGCCGGTGCACCGCTCAAGGGACAGTGAGATGAGTCTGCACCGCCCTTCACTCTGGCTGCTTGCCATGGCCATCGCCCTGCCTGCCATGGCGGGTCCGGGGAACATGGGCAGACCGGGCGGATGGGAGAGCCCTGCCCCGCAGTACGGCCATGGGGCTGGCCCCGGCTTCGGCCTCCGCATCGACAGGCTGCCGGGAGGGGTGGAAACCCTGCGGCTGGCCGGGCTCACCTACTATGTGCTCGACGGCATTTTCTACCGCCGGCAGGAGAACCACTATGTGGTGGTCTCCCCACCTCCTCAGGTCCTGGTGGTGACAGAGACAGGGCTCATCCCTCTTGATCTGGATGGTCGCCGCTATTACGTCAGGGAGGGTCACTACTACCTGCGAGAAATAGACGGGCGCTACACCGAGGTGCCGCCGCCAGCGGCGCTGCGCTGAATCGCACGGAGGAACAGATACGAGCAGGGGGCCTTGGCCCCCTCTTTCATTTCCGGGGTTTTACCCCACTCAGGTCTGAGCCGCGTACCTCAGGACGGCTCATGCAAGGGCAGCGTCATCGTCACTCTCAGCCCCCCCTGTGCGCGATTGCGCGCCTGGATGGTGCCGCCCTGCAGAATCACCGCCTTGCGGGCGATGGCGAGACCGAGCCCGTAGCCCTTGCCCATGCGGGGTGAGCCGATGCGCACGAAGGGGTCGAAGATCCCCGCCAGCTTCCCCTCCTCCACCCCGGGCCCCCGATCGGCGATGGAGAGCTGCATCTCCTGGCCCAGGCGCAGCAAGCGAACACTCACCATCTGGCCCGACTGCGAGAAACGCAGGGCGTTGCGCACCACATTATCCACGGCGCGGCGCACCAGCTCGGCATGCCCCAGCAGGAGGCAACCCTCCCCCAGCGCCGCCTCGAGCGCTATCTCGACTCCGGATTGCTGGGCTTCGAACCTGGCATCCTGGACGACGGTCTCCACCAGCGCCAGCAGGTCGTAGTGGCTCTGCTCAAGCCCGTGGCCCTGCTCGGCACGGGAGAGGGTCAGCAGCTCCCCTATCATCCTGTCCATCCGCTCCGTCTCGAGCCGGATCCGCGCCAGGGCGTCGCTCGCCTTCTCCGGGCGCTGCTCCGCCAGGCCGATGGCCATCTGGATGCGGGCCAGGGGGGATCGCAGCTCGTGGGAGACGTCGTGAAGCAGCTGCTCGCGCCCCTCGACCAGTTGCTGCAACCGCTCCACCATGAGATCGAACTCCTTCGCCACCTCCGTCAGCTCGTCCCGGCGCCAGCGCAGAGCGGGCCAGAGTCTGACCTCCAGATCCCCTCTGGCTACCCGATCGAAGCTGCGCCGCAGGGCGTTCATGGGCCGGGTCAGGTGCCAGGCGAACAGAATGCTGAACAAGAGTCCCCCCAGGCCGCCAATCCAGAGCATGGGCGGAGGAATGTTGAGCCAGGAGAGGGGGCCGGGAGCAGGCCCGCCGGGGAGGACGCGCGGGTCCGCTCTGGTCTGCAGCAGATAGGTCTGCCCGTCGCTGGCAATCACGGTGCGTGTCAGCACGCTGCCCGGGCCAGGTTCCCCGGAGGCTGGCAGCCTGGATGCCCGGGGCGCTGGCCGGGAAGGCGCATCGGAGACATCGAGGAGTGTTATCTGCAGCAACGGCGGCGACATGGCCTGGCTCAATGCCGTCGCAGCCTCGATTCCCCCCTTTGCCAGCACGGCTGCCGCCATCTCCAGATGCTGGCTCGCCAACTGCTGGGCCAGGTGCTCTTCCGGGGGAGCACGCTCGGCACGAAAACCGAGCCAGAGCAGTTGGCTGACCAGCACGATGGCCAGCCAGAACCCCAGCAGAATCTTCCAGAACAAACGCCCCTTGAGGATCACCGTATCTTGTACCCTATGCTGCGCACCGTCTCTATGGTGACGGCCTCCCCCGCCTTCTGCTGCAGTTTCTGCCTCAGGTTGCAGATGTGCACATCGACGCTGCGATCATAGGCCTCCCGCGGGCGCCCTACCCCTTGCAGGGAGAGGGTGTCCTTGGTGACCACCTGCTCCGGTACTCGCACCAGCAACACCAGCATGTTGAACTCGGTGGCGGTCAGCTCCAGCGGCTCCCCCTGCCAGAGGCAGACCCGGTTGGCCGGGGTGACCGTCAGATCCCCCAGGATGAGGGCATCCGGCGAGGGGGTTGCGCTCCCCCCCTCGTTGACCCGCCGCAGAACGGCCCGCAGCCGGGCCACCAGCTCCCTGGGGTAGCAGGGCTTGGGCACATAGTCATCGGCCCCCATCTCCAGTCCCACCACTCGATCCACGTTGTCCCCCTTGGCGGTCAGCATGATGATCGGCAGGCGGCTGCGCTGGCGCACCTGGCGCAGCACCTCGGTGCCGCTCAAGTCGGGCAGCATCACATCCAGCAGCAGGGCGCTGTAACGGCCGGAGAGGGCATGGTGAACACCTTCCCCTCCGGTCAGCACCTGGGTGGTATCAAACCCCTCTCCCCCCAGGTATTCACTCAACATGGCGCCCAGTTCGGCATCGTCATCCACCAGCAGGATCTTCATATGCGGTCTCCCTTGTCGGCGGCCATTTTCGCCGCTTGCCACGCACTTGGCAGCCATTTTTACGAAACCCTTACGCTTGGCGCAAAGAGCCTTAACCCGGCTCTGGGGTAGAGTGCCGCCGTGATCGTCATTCAGGATACAGGTTGTCATGCCCACGTTCTCCCCTCGTCTCTTCTGGCTGCTGCCCCTGTGCGCCCTCGCCCTGTTGCTGGCCTGGCGCCCCCAGGCCAAGGCACCCGCCAGCGACTACATCACCGCCAGTGCCGAGACCCGGGATCTGGAGCAGCTCATCATGGCGGACGGCACCCTGAAGGCGCGCAAGCAGGTGAGCGTGGGCGCCCAGGTGTCGGGCCAGATCAAGAAACTGCACGTGACTCTGGGGCAGGAGGTCAAACAGGGGGAGCTGCTGGTCGAGATAGACGATCTGCCCCAGCAGAACGCCCTCAAGGATGCCCTGGCCCAGCGCGACAACCTCCAGGCCCAGCTGGATTCCAAAGAGGCCACCCTTCGCAATGCCCGTCTGGCATACCAGCGCCAGCAGCAGATCGTCGCAAGAGGCCTTGGCAGCACGGCCGACCATGACAGCGCCAAGGCGACCCTGGACGAGACCCTGGCCGATATCCGGGCCCTCAACGCCCAGCGGGTGCAGGCCGAGATCGCGGTGGACACAGCCCGGGTCAACCTGGGGTATACCCGGATCCTGGCCCCCCTCTCCGGTACCGTGGTGGCCATGCCGGTGGAGGAGGGGCAGACCCTCAACGCCAGCCAGAGCACCCCTACCCTGCTCAAGATTGCCCAGCTCGACACCATGACGGTGGAGGCCAGGATCTCCGAGGCCGACGTCATCAACGTCCGGGTCGGCATGCCGGTCTATTTCACCATTCTTGGCAACAGCCAGCGCCGCTTCGAGGGATCCCTGCGGGCCATCGAGCCCGCCCCCGACACCATCAATGACGACGACACCACCACCAGCAGCAGCGACAGCAGCGCCATCTATTATCACGGCCTGTTCGAGGTGCCCAACCAGGATGGTCAGCTCAGGATCAGCATGACGGCCCAGGTCTATCTGGTGGTCGCCCGGCTCAAAGATGCGCTGGTGATCCCGGCCATCGCCCTGCAGGGGGATCAGGTCAGGGTGGTCGACGACGGAGGCCGGATCAGCCTGCGCCGGGTCAAGGTCGGCCTGAACAACAAGGTGGATGCCCAGATCCTGTCGGGCCTGAGCACCGGTGAACGGGTCATCGTCAGCGAAGTGAGCGCAGGCCAGAGCAACGCCGCCGGGGGCATGCCGCCCCCCATGGGGATGTGACCATGGGCGCCTTGTTGCAACTGCGGGGCATCCGCCGCCACTTCGGAGAGGGTGAGCGCACCGTCACCGTGCTCGATGGCATCGATCTGGCGATCGCCCGTGGAGAGATGGTGGCCATCGTCGGTGCTTCGGGCTCCGGCAAATCCACCCTGATGAACCTTCTGGGCTGCCTGGATCAGCCGAGCGAGGGGGCCTATCTGGTGGCCGGGCGCGATACTGCCACCCTCAGCCGGGACGAGCTCGCCGCCCTGCGCCGGGAGCACTTCGGCTTCATTTTCCAGCGTTATCACCTGCTGGCGGATCTCGATGCCCGCACCAATGTGGAGGTACCCGCCCTCTACGCCGGTCTGGATCCGGCCGAGCGACGCCAGCGGGCCGAGGCCCTGCTGACCCGCTTCGGCCTCGCCAGCCGGCTCGAACACAAGCCAAGCCAGCTCTCCGGCGGCCAGCAGCAGCGGGTCAGCATCGCCCGGGCCCTCATCAACGGCGGCGAGGTGATCCTGGCCGACGAGCCGACCGGGGCCCTCGACAGCCAGAGCGGCGCCGAGGTGATGGCGAGCCTTCAAGCTCTGCATCGCCAGGGCCACACCCTGGTGATCGTCACCCACGACATGGACATCGCCCGCCACGCCGAGCGGATCATCGAACTGAAAGATGGCCGGGTGATCGCCGATCGCCGCACGCGCGAGCCACAGGCCCTTCCCCAGGCGACCCAGGCCGCCACCAAGACGTCCGCCAAGGGGAAGACCCCGCGGATGGCGGGGCTCGGGAATGCCCTGCAGATGGCCCTCAAGGCCATGGTTGCCCAGCGTCTGCGCACCTTTCTCACCATGCTCGGCATCATCATAGGTATCGCCTCGGTGGTGACCGTAGTGGCCCTCGGGCAGGGCTCCCGGGAGCGAGTGCTGGAGAACATCAACGCCATGGGCACCAGCACCCTGGAGGTGTTCCCCGGCCGCGGCTTCGGGGACATGCGCTCCGCTACCATACAGACGTTGCGGATCGGGGACGCCGAGGCCATCGCCCGGCTGGACTACGTGCACAGCGTCACCCCCAGCCTCAGCACCAGCGCCACCCTGCGCCTTGGCAGCACCGCCGTCTCCGGCACCATCAACGGCGTCGGCGCCCAGTTCTTCCAGGTCAGGGGCTATCGCCTGGCCCAGGGCATGGGCTTTGATCGCCAGAGCGAGGAGAGCCTGGCCCAGGAGGTGGTGATCGACGAGCACACCCGGGACAAGCTGTTCGCCCCGACCCAGTCCCCCCTGGGCCAGGTGATCCTGCTGGGGGATCTGCCCTGCCGGGTGATCGGGGTCGCCATCAAGAACCAGAGCGGCTTTGGCAGCGACGAGACCCTCAACGTCTGGATCCCTCATACCACCGCCATGAGCCGCCTGCTGGGGCAGAGCCATCTGCGCAGCATCAGCGTGCGGGTACGGGACGAGGTGAGCCTGGACGCCGCCCAGGATGGTATCAGCCGCCTGCTCACCCTGCGCCACGGCAGCCAGGACTTCTTCCTGCTCAACACCGACAGCATCCGCCAGACCATCAGCCAGACCAGCGCCACCCTGACCACGCTGATCGCCCTCATCGCCCTCATTTCCCTGATCGTCGGGGGCATAGGGGTGATGAACATCATGCTGGTCTCGGTCACCGAGCGCACCCGGGAGATAGGGGTGCGGATGGCGGTCGGCGCCCGGACCCGGGACATCCAGCAGCAGTTCCTCATTGAAGCCGTGCTGATCTGCCTGCTGGGGGGCGTGCTCGGCATCGTCCTCTCCCTGCTGCTGGGCCAACTGTTCGACCACTTCAGCAGCGGCGTCCGGATGAGCTACTCCCTTGTCGCCATGGGGGTGGCCTGCCTTTGCGCCAGCCTGATCGGGGTAATATTCGGCTTCGCCCCGGCCCGCCGGGCCGCCAGGCTGGATCCCATCCACGCACTGGAGCGCGAATAGCCCGCATTGACGCCGGGGTGACGCCACTCACCCCGACACCGGATCGGGGGCCGATGCCCGGCCCCGCCACCAAGCCTGAACGCCCGCACTTCTTCCCTGAATGCGCGGGTTCTTTGACCGGGTCCCGTGCCCGGTCTTTTTTTGTCTCCCGCCCACCACACCCACAAAAAAAGCCGCCCGAAGGCGGCTCTTGTCATCACGGGCCAGGCGGTTACCCCGGGCCATCAGGCGCCGATGATGCCGCCATCGTCCCGGGTGATCCGCAACACAGCGGAGCGGGGAATGGCGGTGCCGCCGTCCGGGAAATGGGAGGGCGCCCCCTCCTCACCCGGGTGCTGCACCCCGACGAACAGAGTGCGCCAGTCAGGCGTGAAGGTGAGGCCCGTTATTTCGCAGGCCACAGGGCCGGTCAGGAAGCGGCGCACCTCGCCGCTCGCGGGATCGGCGCACAGCATCTGGTTGTTGCCCATGCCGGCAAACTGCTTCTCGTTGGAGTAGTCGCCGTCGGTCTGGATCCAGAGCCGCCCCGCCTCGTCGAAGCCGATGCCGTCCGGGCTGTTGAACATGTTGTCCGGATGGATGTTGGCACTGCCCGCCATCAGCCCCTCCTTGTGCACGCCAGGGTTGCCCGCCAGCAGGAAGAGATCCCACTCGAAGCTGTCGCTCCCGTGATCGTCCCCCATCGGGCGCCAGCGGATGATCTGGCCATAGGGGTTCTCGGCCCTGGGGTTGGCGCCATCGAGAGGTTGGTTCTCCTTGAGGCCGCGGTTCTTGTTGTTGGTTAGGGTGCAGTAGACCTCGGCCCTGTGGGGATGCACGGCCACCCACTCGGGCCTGTCCATGGTGGTGGCACCGAGCCGGGTCGCCGCTTCCCGGGCGAAGATGAGCACCTCCCCCTGATCGGCGAAGCCGTTCTCCCGGGTCAGACCATGCTCGCCGTGTACCAGGGGCAGCCACTGGCCGGTGCCCTTGAGCTCCCCCTCCCTCGCCTCGAAGCGGGCCACATAGAGGGTGCCCTCGTCCAGCAGATCCCGGTTGGCGGGGTCATTGCCCGGCGCCACCTTGTTCTTCGAGACGAAGCGGTAGATGTGCTCCCCCCGCTCGTCATCGCCGAGGTAGACCACGGCGCGGCCATCCTGGTTGACGGTGAAGGCCGCATTCTCATGCTTGAAGCGGCCAAGGGCGGTGCGCTTCTTCGGGGTGGAGGCGGGATCGCGGGGATCGATTTCCACCACCCAGCCGAAGCGGTGCGGCTCCTGGGGATGCTTCGCGAGATCGAATCGCTCGTCGAACCTGTGCCAACCAAAGCCCGCATCCTCGGCGGCCAGACCGTAGCGGGCGGCCCGCTGGTCCAGCGCCGGCTTGCCCTCGCTGCCGAAGTAGCCGTTGAAGTTCTCCTCGCAGGTGAGGTAGGTGCCCCAAGGGGTCTGGCCATTGGCGCAGTTGTTGAAGGTGCCAAGGGCGGTGCGCCCCTCGGGATCGGCCTGGGTCTTGAGCAGGGCATGGCCCGCCGCCGGGCCGCTCAATGTCATGGGGGTCGTGGCGGTGATGCGGCGGTTGAGGGCCCCCCTGGGGTTGGCCTGCCACTTGCCATCGATGCGTACCAGCTCCACCAGGGAGACCCCGTGGGCCGCCTGGGCCTTGGCGACAGCCTCTGCACTGAGGGTCTTGCCGCCATCCGCAAACAGGTATTCGTAGTTGGTGTATTCGTTGTTGACGGCGAGCAGGGCGCGATCCGGGCCCAGGGAGAAGAAGCTCATGCCGTCGTTGTTGTCGCCAAACTGGCGGGCCTGGGCCTTGGCGTCATTGCCCTGGGCAAAGGCGGGGGCATCGGGGAAGAGGGCATCTCCCCAGGCGATCAGCACCTCGGCCTTGTAGCCGGGCGGCACCACTATGGTGTCGGCCACCGAGGCGGGCACGGCCTGGAAGCCAAGCAGCGGCCGGGTGGCGGCAGCCACGGCCTGGGCCACGGGGCTCGCGGCAAAGAAGGCCACCATGCTGGCGGCGCCCACCCCTTTGAGGAAGCCACGGCGGCTCAGGCCCGCCTCGATGAGGCGGTTGAATGCCGGCTCCTGCTCGCGGGGGTGGTTGGCACTGTCTTTCTCGTCAAAACGGCTCATCGGCTTTTCCTTGTTATCTCGGCGCAATCATTGCGTCATCACGGCGTCCGGCCACAGCATGGCAGCGCTTTATTAAACGAGGATGACAAATGATGAGATAACCGGCTGGCCCGGCAAGACGCCACCGCCAACGACAAGGGGCGGTGGACACCAGTCCCACCGCCCCAAGAGACACATTGCCGACAGAAGCTCTCCCCTCTATCTAGCCGCACGTCTTCAGACTGCTATGCCCGTTTGTACCGGATAGCGCCCGATGGCAGCGTCTAGTTGCACTTCTTCAGACTGCTATGCCCGTTTGTACCGGGTAGCACCCGCTGGCAGCGTCTAGTTGCACTTCTTCAGGCTGATATGCCAGTTGGCGCCGGATTGCACCTGATGTTTGGCGGCGAAGCTGTCCATGTTCAGCGCCACCGACACCTGCAACAGGCTGTTGAGGTAGACCAGGGGCTGGCCCTCCGGCACATCGCCAAAGCTGCTGACGTAGGGGGCCTTGCCCTCGTATTTCAGCGCATCCCCTTCGCTGATCCTGATGCAGGCGTTGTCCCCCTTGTGGATACCCGCCTTGGTCAGCAGGCTGTCGTCGATATTGGTCCAGACGTTGCCGTACTGCACGTCCAGGATCGGAATGGTGCCCTTCAGGGTACCGTCTTGCTCGGCCACCGCGGGCTGATAGGGGATGGTCACCACCTCGGCGGGCAGCAGAGGCCCCACCTGCTCGAAGCTGATGGCACCGGAGGCGAGGCGCGCGCCGGTGTAGGCGTAGACGTCGCGGCCGTGGAAGGTGTAGGACTTCTCGGAGCCCTTGAGGCGGTTGGTTTTCTCGTCTATCTGGCGCACCGCCTCGATGCCGAAGTGCTCCGCCACCAGGGTCAGGGTGCCGTTGTCCGGGCTGACGATGTAGTGGCCGCTCCTGGTCTTGAGTACCACCGACTTTCGTTCGGTGCCGACACCGGGGTCCACCACGCTGACGAAGACGGTGCCCGCGGGCCAGTATTGCAGGGTCTGATAGAGGCGGTAGGAGGCTTCCCAGATGTTGTAGGCCGGGATCTCGTGGGTCAGGTCATGGAGCGGCAGGGTGCGGTCCACCCCGAAGGCGACCCCCTTCATGGCCGAGACGGCGCCATCCTTGAGACCGAAGTCGGTCTGGAACACCAGGGCCTCGTTGGCAAGGGCACTCGCCCCCACCAGAGAAAGGGCGAGCACGAGGGCGCGGGGGACGATACGAATATCCATGTCAGGGCTCCTTTAAAGACGTTTGGACGTCCAGATTGCCACTCATGGCGATCTTTGCAACCCCTGATGCCCGAATGGGGGGCGAAATGACTCGCCAATCCGCCCCGTGCGGGTGTATCCATGGGGCATCCAACGCCGGGAGCACACCAGATGACCAGAGAGCATCACGACACCATTTTGCTGAGCCTGGGCAATACCCGAAGCCAGGTCGCGCTCACCGCGGCCGATGGCACCAGCCAGACATTTGCATTGACACTGGGGCTCGATGCCCTGACCCCGGAACCCTTTCGCCGGGATCCGCCGACGCCCCTGGAGCTTGAGCAGGCCATCATGGTGGTGGAGGATGTGCTGATGCCCCTCGCGGCACGGATCCCGCCCCACCCCGTGCTGCACCTGCAAAGCCCGGAGCCCCTGGCCGAGGTGCTCGGCAACCGGGTGCAGAGCCGGGAGAACATAGAGCGGTTGTTCGGCCAGCTTGCCGCCATGGTGGAGGGGGATCCCCTGGCATCGGCTCAGTTGCCGAGGGAGAAGCGCATCGCCGCCGCCCTGCTGATCCTGCGGGAGTGGATGCACCACCTGGATGCCGGGAGCGTCGTCCTGGTCGATGGGTGATGCCCTGTCACACAGCGGGTTCGAAGCGCCGCCGAGACACCGCCCAGGCCAGCCCCAGGCTTGTCAGGGTGCTGCCGACGAAGAGCAGATCCAGCGCGACGCCAAGACCAGCCCCGTCGCTCACCCAGCCCAGCAACACGGGTACCCAGTTCGCCACATAGGCGATCACATAGAAAAGGGAGAGCAGCCGCGCGTGGCTGGCCGGGGGCGCGATGCGATTGATCAGGGTCGCACTGCCCACGAACACGGCCCCCTGGGCATAGCCCGCCACCAGCAGCCCGAGTCCCGCCAGCCAGCTGGGCAGGCCGTGAACGGCCCCGGCAAAGAGCAGCACGCACAGCGCCAGGGCCAGCACGCCGCTTTGCAGGGTATGGCGGGCATCGAGGCGACGGGCCCAGAGCTGGCAAAGCCCGGAGAAGACCAGATAGGCCGCGACAAGATAGCCGAACAGCCCCAGATCCGTCATGCCCAGCATCTCGCTCACCACCTTGGGACCCATGGCCAGCAAGCTGGCCGCCACCGCCCAGGCGGTGAAGAGCGCCAGGGCGCAAAGGAAGAACCCGGCCCCCGTGGCCCTGAGCCCCTCCCCCAGGGATCCGCCCCCCTGCCCGCTCGGAGCGGCCTCCGTCGCCCTCGCCCCTTTGGGCCAGCTCAACACCAGCCCCCCGATGGCGCAGGCCGCCATCCCCAGGATCAGCAGAAACGGCAGCGTGGTCGGGTAGAGATCCTGCTGCAGCGCCAGCCCGCTGAACACGGGGCCAAGGGCCAGCCCGGCGGTGAAAGACAATGTGGCGCTCAGCGCCGCCCGCTTGCCCCCATCCCTGGGGCCAAAACGCAGCAGCGCCACATTGGCGGCGCCGGTCAGGCTGCCCGTGCCAATCCCGGCCAGCAGCCGCGCCAGCAAAAGGGCCCAGAAGCTGTCGGCCAGGGAGAAGAGCAGGGCCCCGCCCCCGACCGCCACCAGGGCAGGCAGGATCAGGGTGCGCAGATCCGCCACGCGTCCTGCCAGATTGCCCACCCCGAACAAGGCGATGAGCACGCCCCCCGCATAGCCGCCATAGATGAGGCTGAGGCCGAGATCGCTTAGAGCCAGCGCCGCCTGGTAATGGGGATAGAGCGGGGTAGGCACGCTGCTGTTGAGCAGGGCCGACATCAGGGCGAGGGAGAGAAACCAGCGCAGACGAGGATGGACAACCTGACCTGGCTCGCAAGCCGGGACGCTTGAGACAGACATGGACACTCCAGTGGCAGACGAATGAAACCGCAATCGGGAGCGACATCATAGCGATCCCGCCCACCCCGGAGTGCGGCAGTTCTGCATCACGCCGACTCAATCCTGCATCACGTCGGGGTGGCGCGCGCCCTTGGCCGGGGAGCCGCAGGCACGCACCGGACCCGGTCTATCCCCTTGTGCTGCCATCCCCGCTGGCATCTAATATTGCGGCGCCAATCGGGCGTTCTGCTTGAGTGAGGAGCAAGCATGATCAACTGGGACGATGCCCGCTTCTTCCTGGCCCTGGCACGGCGGGGCAGCCTGCGGCAGGCCGGACTCGAGCTCGGGGTGGATCAGGCCACCGTCGGGCGGCGGATCACCCTGCTCGAGCAGCAGCTGGGGGCCAAGCTGTTTATCCGCACCCCCAGACACTATCGGCTCAGCCCCCTGGGGGAAGCGCTGCTGCCCCAGGCCGAGGCCATGGCGCAGGCGGCCCTGGCCATGATGCGTACCGCAAGCCTGGGGGAGCTGGAAGGGGAGCTTTGCATCGCCACCACGGATACCCTGGCTCAGGGCTTCGTGCTGCCCGCGTTCAGCCTGCTGCGCCAGCGCCACCCCGGCATCCGCCTCAAGTTGCTGACCGCCGTCAGCGTGAGCGACATCCCCAATCAGGAGGCGGATCTCGCCATTCGCAGCGTGCGCCCCGAGCAGGGAGATCTCGTGGTCAAACGGCTCGCCACCATCAAGATGGGGCTCTACGCCTCTCCCGACTACCTGGCCAGGCGGGGCACGCCCCGCTCGGGTCAGGCACTGCAAGAGCACGACCTGCTGCTCTTTCCCAGAGAGCTGGTGGCACGTCACTGGCGGAGTCTGTGCGGCGAACCGCTCCACGAACCCAACGTGGTCCTGCAGAGCAATGCCCAGCTGGTGCTGATGGCCGCCGCCCGGCAGGGGCTCGGCATCGCCCTGCTCTCCACCTTCCTCGCCGAGGAGGATCCCGCCCTGGTGCGCCTGCTGCCCGGCCAGCACGATCCCATCGACATCTGGATGGTGCTGCACCCGGACGTGCAGAAGACGGGCCGAATGCGCGCCCTGGTGGCAGCCCTGGAGGAGGTGTTCCAGCCCCTGCAACAGACCCAGCCCTCCGCCACCCCCTGTCAAACGCACAGGGATTGAGCGGGTATGCCCCCCATACGGGGCACTTTCTTCGCCACGAACCATGTTAGAGTCCGCCGCTGTTTTTTCCTTTGATAACGGGGCCTTACATGAAGAAGTTTGTTGTTTCATCCAGTGTCATCCTGATGGCGGGCTTGCTGACAGCCTGTGCGAGCGAGTCGTCGCGCACCCTGGAGGTACCCAAGGTTGCCTCCTATCAGAGCCACTATCAGGGCGCACGCAGCCCCATCGCCGTCGGCAAGTTCGACAACCGTTCCAGCTACATGCGTGGCATCTTCTCCGACGGCGTGGACCGGCTGGGCAGCCAGGCGAAAACCGTGCTGATCACCCACCTGCAACAGACCGGCCGCTTCAGCGTGCTGGATCGCGACAACATGGCGGAGATCCAGGCCGAAGCCGGGATCAAGCAACAGGCCCAGCAACTCAAGGGCGCCGACTACGTGGTCACCGGCGACGTCACCGAGTTTGGTCGCAAGGAAATCGGCGATCATCAGCTGTTTGGTATCCTGGGTCGCGGCAAGTCACAGATCGCCTATGCCAAGGTCAACCTGAACATCGTCAACGTCACCACCTCGGAAGTGGTCTTCTCTTCCCAGGGTGCCGGGGAGTACGAACTCTCCAACCGCGAGATCGTCGGCTTCGGCGGCACCGCCAGCTACGACTCCACCCTGAACGGCAAGGTGCTGGATCTCGCCATCCGCGAGGCCGTCAACAATCTGGTGAACGGCATCGAGACCGGTGCCTGGCGCCCGGCCCAATGAGGAGAGACGAGATGACGCTGTTCCGTCCTTCCCTGCTGCTGGTCAGCGGCCTGCTGCTGAGCGCCTGCGCCCAGGGGCCGCAGACGCTCTACAACTGGGATCAATATCAGGGAGTGGTTTACCAGCACATGCAGGGTGACGACACCGGGGTCGAAGCGCAGATCGATGCGCTGGAGAAAAACCAGCAAGAAGCGAGCGCCAAGGGGCAGGCTGTGCCACCGGGCTTTCACGCTCACCTCGGCATGCTGTACGCCCAGCTCGGCAAGGATGCCCAGACTCGCGAGCAGTTCGAAACCGAGAAGCGCCTCTTCCCCGAATCGGCCCCCTTCATGAACTTCCTGATGTCCAGCAAGAAGGGAGAGACCCAATGACCCTGCGCACCCTCCTTGCCCTCACGCTGGGCGCCCTCCTCCTGGGCGGCTGTGCACAGGGCCCCGGCTACGACTACAGCAACTTCAAGGAGAGCAGACCAACCTCCATTCTGGTGCTGCCGCCGGTGAATCACTCGCCGGACATCAAGGCGGGCCCCAGCCTGCAATCCCAGATCACCTATCCGCTCGCCGAGTCCGGCTATTACGTGCTGCCGGTGGCGGTCACCAACGAGACGTTCCGGCAGAACGGCGTGACCGAGCCCGCCGACATCCAGGCGCTGCCCATCAAGAAGCTCCACGAGATCTACGGTGCCGATACCGCCCTCTACCTCGACATCAAGGAGTACGGCACCAGCTATCTGGTCATCTCCAGCGAGACAGTGGTCACCGCCAGTGCCCGCCTGGTGGATCTGCGCACCGGCAAGCTGCTGTGGGAAGGCAGTGCCAGCGCCAGCAGTGCCGAGCAGCAGGGCAATTCGGGGGGCGGCCTCATCGGCATGCTGGTGGTGGCGGTGGTCAATCAGATTGCCAACACCCTGACCGACAAGGGCCATGAAATCGCCGGCATCACCAGCGTCAGGCTGCTCAGTGCCGACATGCCCAACGGCATCCTCCCTGGCCCCCGCTCGCCGAAATACCAGGCTCGCTAAGGCGCGTCGTCTCACTCCACACAAGAGGGCGCCATGCCCTCTTGTTTCAGCCCCCCCCCTTTTCCCCGCCCACCATCGAATGCGATCTTATCGTCTATCTTTTTGATATTGCTGACTAATTTTTGTGCATACCCCATGGCACCCCACCAACTTCATCTGGTGATGCCCGGCAAAATCAGTTACAAAAAAGGCCTCTGTCACCACGGGAGCGTTCACGCCATGGCCGCCTCACTGCTGCGTTTCCTCCCCCGTCGATGGCTCACCCGGCTTGGCTGGCTCTGCCTGGTCCTGATGGGGCTCGGATTGGTGTGCAACTACACCTACCTTCGTATCAGGCACGACATGGCGCTCATCACCGCCAAGCAGCCCAACCTGTTCGAGGTGTTCTATCAGCGGGCCCGCATCCTGGCGCCAGAGAAACTGGCCGCCTTCATCGACAACAGCAGCATCAAGATGCCCATCTTCAGCGAGAACGGGGATGCGACGGCCTATGCCTATGGCTATGATCTCCCCACCCTGAAGCGCCTGGCGGTCATTCCCGTGTTGCCCCCGGCCAACCAGATGCTCCTCGCCTACCAGTACGTCATCTCCAACCCCGAGGTCCTCAACCTCTACGCCTTCTATGATGATCGCCGCATGCTTGGCATGGTCGCCAGCAAGGGGATGCTGCCGAGCCAGTTGTTGCCCATCAACACCGACCTCAGCGACATCGAGCCCTGGACCCACTATTTCGGTTGCGCCTTTTTCGCGGCCACCCATGTCCCCTGCAGCACGGATGAAGCCTGGGTCTCCGGTCTCTATACCGACACCTTCACCGGGTTGCAGGCCATCACCCTCTACTTCCCCTTCATCTATTACGAGCCCGCCATCAAGGACTACCGCTATGGGCTCAAGGGCATCGACATCGCCGTCGACCGGGCGTTCAAGGAGGTGCTGCGCCCCTTCGAACATCTCAACCCGACCCGGACCGTCCTCTCCTTCGAGGAGGTCGAACCCTGCCGTCCGTTCCACCTCTGCCTGAGTACGCCGCTGATGCGCACCAAGGCGGGTAGCGACCTCTACCTCAAATGGTCATACCGCTACGGTGACTTTGCCCGGGCCGTGCTCTACGGGCCGGCCTTCAAGATCTATCTCATCGTCATGCTGCTGCTGATGCTGACGGGGCGCAGCCTGGTTACCCGCCTGCGCACCCTGGCCCAGACCGACCACCTGACCAGACTGCCGCGCCGTGACATCCTGAACGAGGCGCTGCTGCAGGAGCACGACTACCTGATGATCCTCGACATCGACAACTTCAAGTCCGTCAACGATACCCATGGCCACGGGGTGGGCGATTTGGCGCTCGTCGCCTTCGCCGCTCACCTCAAGGCCAATATTCGCAAGGGCGATGTCGCCATTCGCTGGGGCGGGGAAGAGTTCATCGTGCTGTTCAAGGGGATGGACGATGACAACATGGTGCATCACTCCGCCGCCCGCTTGCTGGAGCGGCCATTGCGCATCCCCGAACTGCCCGCCCCCATCACCTTCTCCGCCGGAGTGACCCGCATTCGCGATTACCTGACGGTGGCCGAGGCGGTGCAACTGGCCGACGATCTGCTCTATCACGTCAAGCAGCACGGCAAACGCAATATCGCCTATTACCAGGGGCAGACCATCCGCCTTGTCCGCGATCCGGGCGCCGATTAGGCCCCCTGAGCGCCCCGGCTTCTGCCGCGCCCCCGCTATCTGTTACCATCCCGCCACGCTGATTGTTTCCGTCCCTGCCACGGGGCGGGATAACCCCATACTGGTGCCCTATGTCCATTGCCTCCTTCGCCGAACTGGCCCTCTCCCCCCGCTTGCAGCAAACCCTGACCGAGCTCGGCTACGCCGCCCCCACCCCGGTGCAGGCCAGCGCCATCCCCCTGATCCTCGCGGGGCGGGATCTGATGGCGGGCGCCCAGACCGGCACCGGCAAGACCGCCGCCTTCGTGCTGCCACTGCTGGAGCAGTTGCTGCAACACCCGACGAGCGATGGCCCTCGCCCCATTCGCGCCCTGGTGCTGGTGCCGACCCGCGAGTTGGCGGTGCAGGTTGCCGAGAGCGTCACTCGCTACGCCAGGGGCACCGACCTCACCAGCACGCTGGTCTACGGCGGGGTGAGCATCGCCGCACAGGTGGAGGCGCTGAACGCCGGGGTGGATATCCTCATCGCCACCCCGGGCCGCCTGCTCGATCACCTGCGCCAGGGGGCGCTGAGCCTCGCAGCCCTGCGCCATCTGGTGTTTGACGAGGCGGACAGGATGCTCGACATGGGCTTTATGGACGAGATAAAGGCGCTGCTAAAGCAAATCCCGGCGGATCGCCAGACCCTGCTGTTTTCGGCCACCTGCGACGACAACCTCTTTGCCCTCTGCAAGGTGCTGCTGCGCGACCCGGCGCTGGTGGAAGTGGCACCGCGCAACACCACGGCGGCCGAGGTGGAGCAGCGGGTCTATGCGGTGGACAGCGATCGCAAAGTGGCACTGGTCCAACACATGCTGACCGTGAAAGGCTGGGCACCGGCGCTGATCTTCAGCCGCACCCGCCAGGGGGCCGACAAGCTGGCCCAGCAGCTTGGCAAGGGGGGCATCAATGCGCTCGCCTTCCACGGGGATCTATCACAGAGCGCACGGGAAAACGTGCTGCTGGCGTTTCGCGCCGGCACCTTGCAGGCGCTGGTGGCCACCGACGTGGCGGCTCGCGGCCTCGATATCACGGATCTCAACCATGTGATCAATCTGGAGTTCCCCTATCAGCCCGAGGATTACGTCCACCGCATCGGGCGCACCGGCCGCGCCGGCAACAAGGGGCTCGCCATCACCCTGTTCAGCCCGGAAGACGCGCCGCTTCTAGAGAAGGTGGAGGCAGTGCTCGACACCCGCCTGCCCCAGCAGTGGTTCCCGGGCTTTGAGCCGGATCTCACCCGCTTCGACCCCGAGCCGCGCCGCGCCAGCAAGGGCGCCCAGAAGCAGAAGGCCAGAAAGCAGGCCCTCGCGGGCAACAAGGGCGGCAAGGGACGAACATCCTGACACGACTGTTTGCTGGGGCAGCCATGTGGCTGCCCCAGCATCACCACTCTCCAGACCCAGGCCTGTGGGGTGACGCCAACCGCTTTCCTGCCCCCCCTGTTCTGCTCCGCGCCCTCCTCCTCAGTCCGCTTGCCCTGACCCGGCGACCCTTTGCCACACTCTGCTACAAAAGAGGTAGTCAGGGGGCACACTTTCGCCACAAAGCAGGCGTGCAATGGAGGCATGGACAAGGAGGACATCATGAAACCCGCATCCCTCGTCTGGGCCCTGCCCCTGACCCTCACCCTGCTCTGGCTCGCAGGCCTCACCCAGTGGCCCGCCAGCGTCTGGCCCTGGCGCCATGAGCTGCTGATCCTGACCGGTCTGATTGGCCTTGGCGCCATGACCCTCTCTTTGCTGCTCGCCCTGCGCCTGCCGAGGCTCGAAGCCTGGTGCGGCGGGCTGGATCGCATGTTGCACCTGCACCGCAGCAGCGCCCTCTGGGCCACCGGCACCCTGGTGGCCCACTGGCTGCTGGTGGAAGCCCCCAAGTGGGCTGTCGCCGCCGACTGGCTGACCCGGCCGGCGCGCCGCGGTGCTGGTGCTGGTGCTGGTGCTGGTGCTGGTGCTGGTGCTGGTGCTGGTGCTGGTAACGATGCCCTCTGGCACAACCTCGGCAATACCCTGGGGGAGTGGGGTTTCTATCTGCTGCTGGCCTTGGTAGCGGTGAGCCTGCTTGCGGTGGTGCGCTACGAGCGCTTCAAGGTGGTTCACCGGCTGGCGCCCGTCATCTATCTGATGGGCTGGCTGCACGGGCTCTGCCTGCTGCCGGGCATAGGCGCCCTGACCCCGGTCGGCCTGACCCTGCTTGTCGGCGGCGGGCTGGGCGCCCTGGGGGCGCTCTACTCCCTGTTTGGCCGGGTGGGGCGCGACCAGCGCCACCGCGGGACCGTGAGCGCCCTCGCCCCTCTGGACGATCGCACCCTGGAGATCCGGGTCGCCCTGGCCACCCCCCTGGCTCACTATCGCCCGGGGCAGTTCGCCTTCTTCGACTTCGCCGGGCGCGGCGAGCCCCACCCCTACACCCTGGTCGATGTCTCGGCGGATGGCCGCACCCTGACCCTGGCGGTACGCGCCCTCGGGGATCACACCCGCTGGCTGCACAGCCACCTCAAGGTGGGGAATGCGGTCACCGTGACCGGCCCCTATGGCGCCTTCGCCCTGCCGGATCCGGCCCCCGCGCTCTGGGTGGGTGCCGGTATCGGCATCACTCCCTTCGTCGCCTGGCTGGAGGCCCTGGTGCGCCGTGGCGAGACACGCCCCGGCACCACCTTGCTGCAGTGCGCCCCCACCGCCGAGGCCGCCCCCTATCACGGTCGGCTGGCCGAGCTGTGCCGCCGGGTCGGGATCGATTACCGGCTACACCTGGAATCCGAGCGTGGCCGACTGGATCTCGCCGCCCTGGGCAAACGCCAGCACACCCCGGTGTGGTTCTGCGGCCCCGAGCCCATGGCCCAGAGCCTGGATGCCCACCTGGCCACCCCGCTGCACCGGGAGCTGTTCCGCTTCCGTTGACGGGCCAGTCGGTGCAGCCAGCCATCGGCAGCGCCGTTTTTCTCGGTGCGAGGCGCACTCGGGCCGGCAAACAGCAAGATTGTCCAAGCGGGCGACACAGGCTTGGGGCTAGATTAGGGGGGCAGTCTGGTACAGGAGGGAAAGATGGCGCAGGACAACCAGTTCATATTCGCACACAGTCAGCACCTGGCAAGCCTGACTGCGCTGCGGGTCAACATGACGGAGTTTCGCTACGACCGTCACGCCCACGAGGAGTACTCCTTCGGGGTCACTCTGGCCGGGCGGCAGAACTTCTTCTGCCACGGCGGAGCCCACTCCAGCCCGGCAGGCAGCGTCATCCAGTTCAATCCCGGGGATGTCCACGACGGTCATGCCGGTGACAACGCCAGCCTCGACTACACCATGCTCTACATTCCGCCCCACGAACTCACCCCGCTGTTTGCCGATGCTGCGGGCGAGCGGGCAATGGGGACCTACCGATTGTTGAAGCCCCTGGTGCGCGATGAGGCGCTGAGCGCCTGCATCCTCGAGCTGGCCTAGGCGGTGCGCGGCCAGGCCGACAGCATAGAGCAGGAGTTTGCCCTCTATCGCCTCGCCACCCGGGTGATGCAGCAGGCGGGACGTTTTGAGCCCAATGGCCGGGTGAGCCGCATCGATCGCCTCCTGTTGCAGGCCAGGGACTTTATCCACGCCCACTTCCAGCAGGATATCTCCCTGGCCGACATCAGCGCGGCGGCCAACATCTCCAAGTACCACTTCCTGCGGCTGTTTCGCCAGCAGCTTGGTATCACTCCCCATCAATACGTGATCAACTGCCGCATCAATGCCGCCCGGCGCGCCTTGGCCGCCGGAGAGTCAGCGCAGGATCTGGTGTACCGCTTCGGTTTCACCGATCTCAGTCACCTCAACCGTCGCTTCAAGCGCATCTATGGCATGACCCCCACCCAATACAGCGCCAGCCTGATCCGCTGAGCCCAAGGAACACCCCATGATTGAACTTCTCGCCTATGCCATCGGCATCATGTATACCCCAGGCCCCGTCAACCTCATCGGCCTCAATGCAGGCCTGGGTGACCGCACCCGCGCCTCCCTTGGCTTCTTCCTCGGGGTCGGCTTGGCGATGTTCGTGCTCCTGCTGCTCTTTGGCTGGGCGGGCACCCGCCTGGTGCGGGAAGATACCCTGATCTATGTCAGCCTGGTGGGGTGCCTCTATATCGCCTATCTCGCCATCAAGATCGCCAGCGACAGCGGCGAGCTCAGTGCCAACGAGGCGCCTGCCCGCCCTCTGGGGGTGCGCAGCGGCTTCGTCATCCAACTGCTCAACCCCAAGGCGATGATCGCCACCCTGCCCATCACCAGCATCCAGTTCCCGGCAGCCCAGATCCACGGCTGGAGCCTGCTGCCCTGGTCCCTGCTGCTCGGCCTGCTGGCCGCCGGCGCCCCCGGCAGCTACTCGATGGCTGGCAGCCTCATCGGACGTCATCTTCAACATCCTCGCTGGTTCAGGTACTTCAACCTGCTGATGGCCGCCCTGCTGCTCTACAGCGCCATCGCCCTGGCCTACCAGCATGTCTATCTACCGCTGGCCGGCTGATCAGGCGAAGCGCTCCATCAAGAACCCCGGTGAAACGCCCACCTATGCCGGGGTTTCGCCTTCACAGAGCAGACAAAGGCCGGGCACCGCTGCACCGGCCTTTTCGGGTCATTTTCGCCATGGGCTGACTATCCTCAACAGGGTCTCTTGCCCAATATGGAGCTACCCATGGATCGCTACTACAAACACCTGGCCATCAGCGGCCTCATCTCCTTCGGAGGCCTTGCCCTGATACTGCTGCTGCAAACCATCCCCCTCATTTCCAACATCATGACCGCCATCTTCTTCGCCGGATCGGTGGGGGCCGTCATCAACAACTATTACCGCCTTGCCAGGCTGCACGACAGCGGTGCCATCGCCCACATCAGCCAACCCCGGGTGATCGTGACGCAGTTTTATGTCTCCCTGCTCTTTTCCGGCATTCTCGGTTTTATCGCCTACGGGCTCTTTGCCAGCAGCCTGCTCCAGGGGGACCTGTTTCCCAAGTTCAAACACATGGAGCACCCCTATGTCTCCTTGCAGACCCTGCTGACCCTGGCCTCTCCTGCAACCAATCTGGATGCCGCCAAAGCCGTCATCTGGGCCTTTATCGCCGGTTTTTCCGAGCGATTCGTCCCCAATGCCATCGATGCCCTCACCAAGGCCGTCCCCCCTTCCGGGCAAGACACCCCGGGATAAGGGCCCGGGCAAACAGGAGCATTGCCACACCGGGTGCAGACCGGACTACCCGGCATCCGGATGCAACACGCTGGCGCCGCCTGTTGTTCTCGTATCGCCATCACGGGCCAGCACCTTACCCCCCGGCGTCAGTGCAGCAATACGATCCCATGACCAAAACCCTCATTCGGGTATTGATGCATTCGGAATGAATAAGCATCATCTTGCCGCCCCTGGTCATGGATAAGAATGTTGTATGTCCTTTGATAAAAAGCACGGTGAGTTCATCTTCAATGTGCAGGAACACCTGGTCACCTGCGAGCTGATCGGCCCTTTCAATGAAGAGGGTATGCTGACGTGGATTACGGAGATTAAGCGCGTAGTAAACAGTCTCGATGGTAAGCGTTTCTGCGCTCTGGTGGACCATCGTCAGCATCAGGGGGTGGTGCTCTCCGCCCTGCCCCATCTGCAGGAAACCTATCAGTGGCTGACACAGAAGAATCTGGTGGCCATCGCCTCCCTCTATTCGGCCAAGGTGCTCCATCACATCGCCCTCTCCTGCCTCTCCCTCACCCACCCGAACCATATCCAGGCATTCAACGACCCCCAAGAGGCCATCGCCTGGCTGGATGCGCAATATCGGGCTCAGTGACCAACCCGGCCTGGTGTGATGCTCAACACCAAACGCAGTAGCCAGCCCGACCTGTGTTGATGCGCACGGTGCCGTGACGTCACCGGCCCGGTCTGGTTAAAAAGGCCGGTATCAACTCTCTCAGGTGCCACGCCCTGCAGCAACCGATGGCAGAACCCCCAGGGGCTGGAAATGGGCCTCCTTCGGGAGCACCGCAACCTGGGCGGTTAGCTGCCCCGGCACGGCAGCATCCCGGCCAAGGGGCATCTGCGCCGCCCGCACGCTGCCGCCCCAGAAGCTCGCCACCAGTATCAAGGCCCCGGCCAGCCCGTATTTGATCCAGGATTTCATCCTCTTGCTCCCCTCTCGTTGGCCCTCGCCACTCTGTGGCAATGGGGCCCATTTATCAGTTGGCAGAAGATAGAAGGGATATGTGAGGGGAGAATGAGGTTCTGTGAAGCCAAGGTGAAGTCGGGGGAAAGCCGGGAGAAATCAGCAGCGACCTCCTAATCGCGAACGTCCGAATACGCTTCGCTATTCGAACCTGTGGTCCTTTTCCTCTATTGACAAGGGAAGGTGCGAACAAGTCCCTGATATGAGATCATGTTTGTCATCTGGAGCCATGAAAAAGGGTTCATCATGAGTCATCAACTTACCTTCGCCG
>NZ_JBFOCK010000002.1:0-7218 GCF_040907765.1 Aeromonas sp. s9 | reverse complement strand
ATAACACGGTAGGGGTACCGTTTTGTTATCCGGTTTGAAGCCGTATGACCACTCCCTTTTGTGGGCAACTGTCAGGTGAATACCATCTCCATACAATTTATACAATATTTGCTTCCAGAAAAAACCGCAGCCTTAAGCTGCGGTTTTTATTTCTATTCCCCAAACATGCCTTCATCCCAACCAAAAAACTATTTCCCCAACCCCTTGCACAGCTCTCCCCCTGCGGCGGGATAAGTGGTGAGCGTCTCATAGAGGGCGGCGCGCAGGCTGCCGGATTGGCAGAAATCACAGCTGCCGCCAGCGTCGATATCGGTGATGCGGGCGCCTTGCGGCCCCTCCTTCACCAGATAGGTGCTGACAAAACGGTAGGTGCCGCTGGGGGCGTCGAGCGGGGTGCCCGGCTCGCCAAAGGTGAAACGCACCTTGACCTCGCTGCGATCCTGGCTACCGTCGATGGCGCGCGACGAGAGGATCTCCGAGCCCAGCAGGTGATCCCAGGCATTGGGCAGGAAGGGGTTGCCCTCGACGAAGGGGGGCTTCTCGTCCGGGGCTTCGCGGGTGGCTATTTCGCGCGCCTTGGAGGCGGCATTGAGCAGGCAGAGCAGCTCGGGGGAGACGATGCCTGGCAGTGCGCCGCCGAGATCGCTCTGATAGAGGCCGCTCGGTTTGACTTGGCGCTCCCAGTCGAGAAACTGGGCCACCTTGGCGCGTACTTGGGCCTGCATATCGGGGGCAGTAGCGGCCACAGACAGCCCGGACGCCAGCAGAGGCAGGGCCAGAAACGGCCCCCAGTTCAACTTCATGACGTCATCTCCTTGTTATTCTTGAAAAACAGAGCCGCCATCGGGCCGGTTTATGCCGTATATTGGCCCTCTCCCTACCACAAAGGAACTGCCTCTTGAGACCCTATCCCGCCCTGTTGCTCTTGCTGGCAACCACTGCCGTTCAGGCCGAACAGGATTGTACTGCGCCGGTGACACAAACCGACATGAACATCTGTGCGTTTCAGGATTACCAGCGAGCCGATGCCAAGCTCAATGCCGCCTATAAAAAGCGGGTTGCCTCCCTGGAGAAGGCACAGCTGGAGAGGCTGAGAACTGCGCAACGGGCCTGGATCGCCTTTCGCGATGCCCAGTGCCGTTACGAGGCCGGCGTCTATGAAGGGGGATCAATGGCGCCCATGGTCCACAGCAGTTGTCTCACCCAGTTGACCGAGGCGCGCACCAAAGACCTGAACATATTGCCAGACCAGCCATGATCAGAGGCGCCAACCAGGTCAGGTAGGAACTGGGGGCAAGTAACAGACGGCTTGCAGGCACTCCGGTGAGTAATGACGCTCGTCCCCTCGCCCTCGACCCTCTCCCCCAAGGGGCGAGGGGATCAGACCGAAGGATGCCGAGGCTTCGGCAGGCCACAAACAAAAACCGCAGCCCTGGGGCTGCGGTTTTTTTATGGGCTCAACCTGTTGGCACCAGCAGCGCCACCGGCCTTAGGCACGGCGCCAGCTGGTCTTGCCGGCGCTGTCTTCCAGCACGATGCCCATCTCGGTGAGGCGGTTACGGGCGGCATCCGCCGCGGCCCAGTTCTTGTCGGCGCGGGCCTGATTGCGCTCGGCGATCAGGCGCTCGATCTCGGCAACCTCTTCGTCCGCCTCAATACCCTTCAAGAACGCATCCGGATCCTGTTGCAGGATGCCGAGCACGGCGCCCAGCTCCCGCAGACGGGCACCGAGGCCGGCGGCGACAGCGATGTCTTCGGCCTTCTGGCGGTTGATCTCGCGCACCAGATCGAACAGGGCGGAGTAGGCTTCCGGGGTGTTGAAGTCGTCGTCCATGGCATCAACGAAGCGGGCCACCTGCTCGTCGCCACCGGCGGCCGCCGCCGCCGGCAGATCGCGCAATGCGGTGTACATGCGCTCCAGGGCGGCGCGGGCTTGCTTGAGGTTATCTTCCGAGTAGTTGAGCTGGCTGCGGTAATGGCCGGACATCAGGAAGTAACGGACGGTTTCGGCGTCATAGTGGGCCAGCACATCGCGGATGGTGAAGAAGTTGCCAAGGGATTTGGACATCTTCTCTTTATCCACCATCACCATGCCGCTGTGCATCCAGGTGTTGACGTAGTCGCCGCCGTGGGCGCAGCAGGACTGGGCAATCTCGTTCTCGTGGTGCGGGAACTGCAGATCGGAGCCGCCGCCGTGGATGTCGAAGTGGTTGCCAAGGTGCTTGGAGTTCATGGCGGAGCACTCGATGTGCCAGCCAGGACGGCCCGGGCCCCAGGGGCTGTCCCAGGTCGGCTCGCCGGGCTTGGACATCTTCCACAGCACGAAGTCGAGCGGATTGCGCTTGGCATCCACCACGTCGACCCGGGCGCCGGCCTGCAACTGCTCCAGATCCTGGCCCGAGAGCTTGCCGTAGTCGGCGTAGGACTCGACGATGAACATCACATCGCCGTTGTCCGCCACGTAGGCGTGCCCTTTTTCCAGCAGGGTTTCAACCAGGGCGATGATCTCGCCGATGTGCTGGGTGGCGCGGGGTTCGATGTCCGGGCGTACCATGCCGAGGGCGTCGAAATCCTGGTGCATGTCGCCGATGAGGCGCTCGGTGAGATCGTCACAGGTCACGTGCGTTTCGGCGGCGCGCTTGATGATCTTGTCGTCCACGTCGGTGACGTTGCGCACATAGGTGAGGTCGTATCCTGCATAACGCAGGTAGCGAGCGACGACGTCGAAGGCGACGAAGGTACGGCCATGGCCGATATGACAGTGATCATAGATAGTGACGCCACACACATACATGCCCACCTTGCCCGGGTGGATAGGTTTGAATTCTTCTTTTTGACGAGTGAGTGTGTTGTATATCTTCAGCATCTTATGACCACTGCCTGTGAGTAAAATGGCCTGCCATTCTAACCGCATCCGGTATAGAAAACGAGGCAGAAAAAGCCCCCTCTCCCCCCTGCCATCTATGCCGCAGGGCCTTGATGGGCTAGAATTGCCACCACTTTATGCCATACACCTGCGGGCACCTTGCTGCCCGCGTCAAAATGAAAGGACAACTCATGGTTACTCTGCACACCAACCACGGCGACATCACCCTGACCCTGAACGCGGAAAAAGCCCCGGAGACCGTGGCCAACTTCCTGCAATACTGCCGTGACGGTCACTACGACAACACCATCTTCCACCGCGTCATCGACGGCTTCATGATCCAGGGCGGCGGCTATGCCCCGGGCTTCGAAGAGAAAGAGACCCGCGCTCCCATCAAGAACGAGGCAGCCAACGGTCTGTCCAACAAGATCGGCACCATCGCCATGGCTCGCACCATGGAGCCGCACTCCGCCAGCGCCCAGTTCTTCATCAACGTGAACAACAACGACTTCCTGGACTTCAAGTCCGCCACCACCCAGGGCTTCGGCTACTGCGTGTTCGGTGAAGTGACCGCCGGCATGGACGTGGTCAACAAGATCAAGGGCGTGAAGACCGGCAACTACGGCCGCATGCACCAGGACGTTCCGACCGAAGACGTCGTCATCACCAAGGTGACCCTTGCCGAGTAATCCCTGCTGGCCAGGCTCTGACACAACTGCGGCCCCGGCCGCAGTTTTTCCATCTGCCGCCCCCAACTGGCGCCGCCTCGACTATCTGGCCCAGGGCAACGAACGTCAGCGCTCGGCCCACGCCCTGCTGAGCGGCGGCCTGTGGGATGAGCTTGGCCCCCTGTGCAACGATCTGGCCCTGGTGAGCACGATCGCCATCAGGCTGGATAGGCCCGGCAGCGATCTCGACATCCTCTGCCAGCATCCGGATCCGGCCTTCCTTGCCGCGACGCTGGCAGCACAAGGCTGGCAGGTGCGAAGCAAGGGCGAACAGGTCTGGATCGCCGAGCAGCGACGCCACGGGCCAGATGGCCAGTGCTGGCCAGTCGAGCTCTACCTCACCCCTGATCCCCTCGAGGCGTGTCATGGCTGGCGCCACCTCAGCCTGATGGCCGCCCTGCTTGAGCGCTTTGGCACCCCCTTCCACCGGGAGGTGCTGCGCCTTCGTTTTGATGAAGGGCTCAAGGGGGAAGCGGCCATGTGCCGCCTGCTGGGTCTGTCCGGCGACCCTTACGAGGCGTTGCTGACCCTGGAGGGCGTCAACCTTGCGGGGCTCTGCTGCCCTTCCCTCCCCCACCCGCTCGACGAGCAAGGTCACAGGCCTTGTCCGCCCCCAGGCGGGACTCTCTTACCATGATGCCCAGGAACTCATGAGCACCCTCTTTATCAGTGACATTCACCTCAGCCAAGGCAGGCCCGACATGACGGCGGCCCTGGTGCGCTTTCTGGCCGAAGACGCGCCCGGTGCCGACGCCCTCTATGTGCTGGGGGATCTGTTCGAATTCTGGATTGGGGACGACGACCCCAACCCGCTCCACCGCGAGGTGGCCGATGCCTTTCTCGCCCTGAGCCAGCAAGGGGTGCCCCTCTATTTCATTCACGGCAACCGCGACTTCCTCTTGGGGCACCAGTTTGCCAAACGGGCCGGCATGACCCTGCTCGGCGACCCCTGCGTCATCGAGCTGTACGGCGAGCGGGTGCTGCTGAGCCACGGGGATCTGCTCTGCACCCGGGACGAGGGCTACCAGAAGTTTCGCCGCATCACACAACTCAAATGGCTACGCTGGCTCTTCCTGCGCCTGCCGCTCTCGCGCCGCCAGGCCATCGCCCACAAGATGCGCGGCCAAAGCCAGATGGAGAATGCCCAGAAGAGCCAGATCATCATGGACGTGACCCCGGAGGCGGTGGACGAGATGCTGCGCCAGCACGGCTGCCGCCTGATGATCCACGGTCACACCCACAGGCCCGCCATCCACGACTTCACTCTGGATGGGCGTGCGGCGCGGCGCATCGTGCTGGGGGACTGGTTCGAGCAGGGGTCGGTGCTGGTGTGCTCCCCCGCCGGGCAGCGCCTCGACACCCACGCGCTCGGCTGAGGCCCTCTGCCTGCCATGGTCATGAGCGAGTCTCATATGACCGTTTCTGACTCACGCCGTGCTGTGGCGGGATACAAGCAGGATCCCTGCATATACTCTGGTTCTCTGCACATAACGAGGAGATGACCATGGGATTTCTTACTTGGGTGGTACTGGGGCTGATCGTCGGCATCCTGGCCAAATGGATCATGCCGGGCAAGGATGGCGGCGGTTTCTTCATGACGGTGATCCTGGGGGTGGTCGGCGCCATGGTGGGGGGCTATGTCAGCACCTTGCTTGGGATGGGAACGGTCACCGGCTTCAACCTGCCGAGCATCATCATCGCCACCGTTGGCGCCCTGATCGTGCTGTTTGTCTACAACAAGCTGCGCAGCTGAGACCCAGCCACACATCGATGCGAGGGCGCCACTGGCGCCCTCGCTGTTTTCTGCCCCGCTGGCTCCAGCTTGTCTCGACTACCCGATCTCATCCACTCGTTTCGTCCGTTCGATGCCGCGCTTGCATCATTTCTAGTTGAGGCGTCTAATAAGCCCCATGCAAGCCAATGACCCCCTGCCCCGCCGCCCTCGCGGCCGCCCTGCCCAGCACGGGCACACCTATGCCGACACCCGGGATCTGTTGATCCGCCGGGGCATGGAGCTGCTGACCGAACAGGGCATCGCCGCCACCTCCATCGAGCGGGTGTTGCAGTCGACCGGGATCCCCAAGGGCTCCTTCTATCACTACTTCGCCACCAAGCACGACTTCACTCTGGCGGTCATGGATGCCTATCACCACTACTTCTGCCGCAAGCTGACGCGCTATCTGGAGGATGAGAGCCTGCCCCCCCTGGCCCGTCTTGTTGCCTTCGTCGACAGCGCCTGTCGGGGCATGACCCGGTTTGCGTTCCAGCGGGGCTGCCTCGTGGGCAACCTGGGTCAGGAGGTGGTGCAGCTGTCCCCCGAGCTGCGCCTTCGCCTCGAGCAGATCCTCCTCGACTGGGAGGCGCTGCTTGCCCGCTGCCTGAGGGACGCGGTGACGGCGGGGGAGCTGCCCCCTGATTGTGACTGCCCTGCCCTCGCCCATCAGTTCTGGATCGGCTGGGAAGGGGCCGTACTGCGCGCACGCCTGGTGGGCGATACCGAGCCCATGCTCTCTTTTCTCAATTTTTTCATGACGTTAGCAAAGTGATTTTTTTACGAAGATTAATAGTCAGTCAGTCCAATTAATGGGAGTAGACAAGATGTTCAACGGTATTCTGATCGAGAAAGACGAGGCGGGTTATCGCGCCAGCTACCAGAGCCTCTCCGAGGAGATGTTGCCTGCCGGGGATGTGACCGTGGCGGTACAGTGGTCTTCCCTCAACTACAAGGATGGCCTGGCCCTCACCGGCGCCTCCCCCGTGGTACGCCGCTTCCCTCTGATCCCCGGTATCGACTTTGCCGGTACCGTGCTGGAGAGCCAGCATCCCGACTGGCACCCCGGCGACAAGGTGGTGCTCAACGGATGGGGCGTGGGCGAGACCCACAGCGGCGGGCTGGCGGAGCGGGCACGGGTCCGGGGCGACTGGCTGGTTGCCCTGCCTGAGCGCTTCCAGCCCCGGGACGCCATGGCCATCGGCACCGCAGGGTACACCGCCATGCTCTGCGTGATGGCGTTGGAGAAGCACGGCATCACCCCCGGTGACGGTGACATTCTGGTGACGGGCGCCAACGGCGGCGTGGGCAGCGTGGCGATCACCCTCCTGGCCAAGCTGGGTTATCGGGTCGTGGCCGCCACCGGGCGGCTGAACGAGGCCGACTATCTGACGTCCCTCGGCGCCGCCGAGGTGATCGATCGCGCCGAACTGGCCGCGCCGGGACGCCCGCTGGGCAAGGAACGCTGGGCCGGCGTCATCGACACCGTCGGCAGCCACACCCTGGCCAATGCCTGCGCCACTACCCGCTACGGCGGCGCCGTGGCCGCCTGCGGTCTCGCGGGAGGGATGGACTTCCCCTCCACCGTCATGCCCTTCATCCTGCGCGGCGTCACCCTCTATGGCATCGACAGCGTGATGGCACTGCGCCCGCTGCGCCAGCAGGCCTGGGCCCGACTGGCCGAGGATCTCGACCTGACTCGCCTCAACCTCCTCACCCGGGAAGTGCCCCTCTCCCAGGCCGTGACCCTGGGGAATGCCTTCCTGGCAGGCCAGGTGCGCGGCCGGATCCTGGTCAATGTCCAGGGGTGATGACTGACGCGATATGAGCCGGCTCGCCTGACCAGGTCAGGC
>NZ_JBFOCK010000001.1:0-2929 GCF_040907765.1 Aeromonas sp. s9 | reverse complement strand
CGACACTTCTTGGGGTTGTATGGTTAAGTGACTAAGCGTACATGGTGGATGCCTTGGCAGTCAGAGGCGATGAAGGACGTACTAACCTGCGATAAGCCGTGAGCAGTCGGTAAGAGACATTACGACTCACGGATTTCCGAATGGGGAAACCCACTTAGCATAAGCTAGGTATCGCTGCGTGAATACATAGCGTAGCGAGGCGAACCGGGAGAACTGAAACATCTAAGTACCCCGAGGAAAAGAAATCAACCGAGATTCCCTCAGTAGCGGCGAGCGAACGGGGATTAGCCCTTAAGCATCTTGGAAGTTAGTGGAACGGTCCTGGAAAGGCCGGCGATACAGGGTGATAGCCCCGTACACGAAAACAACCTTGATGTGAAATCGAGTAGGGCGGGACACGTGACATCCTGTCTGAATATGGGGGGACCATCCTCCAAGGCTAAATACTCCTGACTGACCGATAGTGAACCAGTACCGTGAGGGAAAGGCGAAAAGAACCCCTGTGAGGGGAGTGAAATAGAACCTGAAACCGTGTACGTACAAGCAGTGGGAGCCCTTCGGGGTGACTGCGTACCTTTTGTATAATGGGTCAGCGACTTACATTTTGTAGCGAGGTTAACCGTATAGGGGAGCCGTAGGGAAACCGAGTCTTAACTGGGCGTCTAGTTGCAAGGTGTAGACCCGAAACCGGGTGATCTAGCCATGGGCAGGTTGAAGGTTGAGTAACATCAACTGGAGGACCGAACCCACTAACGTTGCAAAGTTAGGGGATGACCTGTGGCTGGGGGTGAAAGGCCAATCAAACTCGGAGATAGCTGGTTCTCCCCGAAAGCTATTTAGGTAGCGCCTCGGACGAATACTACTGGGGGTAGAGCACTGTTTGGGCTAGGGGGTCATCCCGACTTACCAACCCCATGCAAACTCCGAATACCAGTAAGTACTATCCGGGAGACACACGGCGGGTGCTAACGTCCGTCGTGAAGAGGGAAACAACCCAGACCGCCGGCTAAGGTCCCAAAGTTCTGGTTAAGTGGGAAACGATGTGGGAAGGCTCAGACAGCTAGGATGTTGGCTTAGAAGCAGCCATCATTTAAAGAAAGCGTAATAGCTCACTAGTCGAGTCGGCCTGCGCGGAAGATGTAACGGGGCTCAAACCAGGCACCGAAGCCGCGGATTCACGCTAAGCGTGAGTGGTAGGGGAGCGTTCTGTAAGTCTGCGAAGGTGTGTCGAGAGGCATGCTGGAGATATCAGAAGTGCGAATGCTGACGTAAGTAACGATAAAGGGGGTGAAAAGCCTCCTCGCCGGAAGACCAAGGGTTCCTGTCCAACGTTAATCGGGGCAGGGTGAGTCGACCCCTAAGGTGAGGCCGAAAGGCGTAATCGATGGGAAGCAGGTTAATATTCCTGCACGACTTGTAATTGCGATGGGGGGACGGAGAAGGCTAGGTGGGCCAGGCGACGGTTGTCCTGGTGAAAGTGCGTAGGTGGTGTTTCTAGGCAAATCCGGAGACACAACACTGAGACACGAGACGAACGCACCACGGTGCGGAAGCCATTGATGCCCTGCTTCCAGGAAAAGCCTCTAAGCTTCAGATTACAAGTCATCGTACCCCAAACCGACACAGGTGGTCGGGTAGAGAATACCAAGGCGCTTGAGAGAACTCGGGTGAAGGAACTAGGCAAAATAGAACCGTAACTTCGGGAGAAGGTTCGCTCTTGATGGTGAAGTCCCTTGCGGATGGAGCTGTCGGGAGTCGCAGTGACCAGATGGCTGGGACTGTTTATCAAAAACACAGCACTCTGCAAACACGAAAGTGGACGTATAGGGTGTGACACCTGCCCGGTGCCGGAAGGTTAATTGATGGGGTTAGCGCAAGCGAAGCTCTTGATCGAAGCCCCGGTAAACGGCGGCCGTAACTATAACGGTCCTAAGGTAGCGAAATTCCTTGTCGGGTAAGTTCCGACCTGCACGAATGGTGTAACCATGGCCATGCTGTCTCCACCCGAGACTCAGTGAAATCGAATTCGCCGTGAAGATGCGGTGTACCCGCGGCTAGACGGAAAGACCCCGTGAACCTTTACTACAGCTTGGCACTGAACATTGAACCTACATGTGTAGGATAGGTGGGAGGCTTTGAAGGCGTGACGCCAGTTGCGCTGGAGCCGTCCTTGAAATACCACCCTTGTATGTTTGATGTTCTAACGCAGGGCCCTGAATCGGGCTCGCGGACAGTGCCTGGTGGGTAGTTTGACTGGGGCGGTCTCCTCCCAAAGAGTAACGGAGGAGCACGAAGGTTGGCTAATCCTGGTCGGACATCAGGAGGTTAGTGCAATGGCATAAGCCAGCTTAACTGCGAGACGGACAGGTCGAGCAGGTACGAAAGTAGGTCATAGTGATCCGGTGGTTCTGAATGGAAGGGCCATCGCTCAACGGATAAAAGGTACTCCGGGGATAACAGGCTGATACCGCCCAAGAGTTCATATCGACGGCGGTGTTTGGCACCTCGATGTCGGCTCATCACATCCTGGGGCTGAAGTCGGTCCCAAGGGTATGGCTGTTCGCCATTTAAAGTGGTACGCGAGCTGGGTTCAGAACGTCGTGAGACAGTTCGGTCCCTATCTGCCGTGGGCGTTGGATGATTGAAGGGAGTTGCTCCTAGTACGAGAGGACCGGAGTGAACGAACCTCTGGTGTTCGGGTTGTCACGCCAGTGGCACTGCCCGGTAGCTAAGTTCGGAATCGATAACCGCTGAAAGCATCTAAGCGGGAAGCGAGCCCTGAGATGAGTCATCCCTGACCCCTTGAGGGTCCTAAAGGGCCGTTGGAGACCACAACGTTGATAGGTGGGGTGTGTAAGCGTAGCGATACGTTGAGCTAACCCATACTAATTACCCGTGAGGCTTAACCATACAACACCCAAGAAGTGTT